>JAEOSA010000173.1 GCA_016840595.1 Candidatus Hermodarchaeota archaeon
CCTTCTCCAATGGGTCCACGAACGCCAAGAAGGTCACCTGGTTTTAGCTTATGAAGTGCTGTGGTTGCATCACCCACGCGGGCTGCCGCAAATTCGACTTGATCTCCGCTTGCATTGGAGATGCTCATGGGTATCTCATCGGTTCCAGGAATCCACACCATCATGAACTGCCCAGGAGTTGCATTCTGAGCAATAGGTGCTGCAGAAAGTGTAAACCTCTTGGTGCGTGGCGTCTCTGACTTTATATTAAGAATTGGAGTGATGATGGGATGAAGGGCTGTTGAGGGTGTGAGCTTATTGTAGGTTGTCATTCTTCTTCACGATTAAAGATGGTTGATCCCCCAAGGAGGGTTCGTTGAACTTGGCCTTTCACCTTCCAACCCTCGAATGGAGTGAGAGTCGATTTATTGTGGAGTGTTTCACTTCGTATCATGGAAGTGGCTTTGGGATCGAATAAGACGATATCGGCATCGGCTCCTACCACGAGTTGACCTTTCTCAATCCATTGGGCGTTTCGGATTCCGAATCGCTTTGCAGGATTATATCCCATCATTTGGATAAGCATTGGTAACGGCATTTCTGCTTTTTGAACCAACTTGGTAAAAAGGAGTGGCAATGTAGTTTCAACTCCGATAATTCCTCCTGGGGCGCTTGCGAAGTTAGCGTCAGATCCGGTTTTTTCAGCTGCTGTGTGTGGGGCATGATCCGAGGCAATAATCGTGATTTGTCCTGCAAAGCAAGCATTGAGTAAGGCTTCCGTATCTTTGGTCGACCGAAGCGGCGGATAACATTTCGCGATGGGACCAATTTTTGCCATGTCTTTTACTGTGAGAAGCAGATGGTGAGGGGTAACTTCAGTCGTTACAGGTATGCCTTTATGTTGTGCTGCAAGGATATGGCGAAAGCCTGCAGCTGTGGAGATATGACAGATATGAAGACTACATGGTGGAGGCTCAGCAAGAAGCGTTTCAATGCATTCTACTTCTGCTTCAGGCGGTCGGCTAGCAAGAAATGCATATGAAGAGCCATCAGTTGGCTCCGAAAGCTTCGCTGGATCTTCCGCGTGAATCGTAAGTGGATTTCCTAAAGGTGCAAGATACGGAATTGCCGGGCCTTCTTGATGAGGCATATAGATTTTGAATGATATGATACCTACGTCGATAAGCTGATTTGCCATATCCACTAATGCAAGCTCTTGACTTTCCCAATTCGTTTCTTTGGTAAGAGATGCTTCTTCAGCGAGATAGGGACCACCATGAAAAGCATAATTTACTAAGCATTTCTTTTCTGCCCGTTGGATTTTTTCAAACAGCCGTTCTGGAGTCGTTGTGGGCGGCTTCGTATTCGGCATATCGACAATTGTAGTGATACCACCCGCTGCCGCGGCTAATGAACCCGAACCAAAGTCTTCCTTCTCGGGAAATCCAGGATCACGAAAATGAACATGAGCATCCACTAATCCAGGAAGCACTAAGTAACCAGAAGCATTAATGACTTCATCGGCTTCCTCTTGAGCACTCTTTCCAGGTTTGACGATCGCTGTGATGAGTCCATTGTCAACTAGGATATCTCCATCTTCGATGGTTTCGGACAGGACCAGGCGTCCATTCATTATTTTCTGGTCATGGACCGCCATTTTAGGTTTTCACGTCCTGAGATTTCATCCGTCCTGTTAATTGTGTAATTCGTTTGATTCGATGGCGTTTCATGTATGCTGTCAACTCATCGCATACTTTAGTGAAAATTGTGGAGCCTCGGGTTAAGACTCCAGTACCAATTTGGACCGCACTCGCGCCAGCAAGGAAGTATTCGATGACATCCTGGCCTGTTAGAATCCCTCCGACTCCAATAATCGGAATGGTGAGTCCTGACCGAAATAATTCCCAGACAGCCCGTATTGAAATTGGCTTTATCGCTGGGCCAGATAATCCACCAATTCCTGCCCCCAAAAGAGGTCTACGAGATTCAACATCTAAGGCGAGTGCTGGAAGTGTGTTCAAAGCCACGACAGCAGAAGCACCGGCTTTTTCTGCGGCTTTTGCAACCTGAATAAGTCTTGGATAATCTGTCGAACCTGGAAGCTTCACCCAGACTGGAATTTCCTTTTTTGTGTGTTTGACGACTTGGGAAACAACGGAACTAGTGCTTTGTGGATCCATACCGAGGAGATATAGTGATCCAACATGGGGACAGGAGACATTTAGCTCAATTGCTGTCACACCTGCTTTACGTAAGGTCACAGCCACTTTAGCAAACTCCTCTGGATTACTCCCCAACGCACTCCCAATCACCAAAATACCCTGGTTTACAGCTGCATTAATTTCAGGTAAATAATCTTCAATTCCTGGATTTGGAATCCCCATGGCGTTCATTAAGCTATTACCATAGAGTCCCACAATTCGAGGACCTGGGTGTCCTGACCGGGGCTGTAAACCTACGGTTTTTGTAACAACCGCTGCGGCTCCATCTTTCCATGCTCGGATGAGCCCACCAGCTGCCACTCCCAAAACGCCTGATGCTAAAATTGTTGGATTCGGTAATTCGACAGAACCTATCTTCACTTTTAGACGGGAATTCTTTTTTTCACGGTCCTTAACTGCCACTGTTATCGAAACTCACATTGACATACCTACATATTAATGCCTTTTCACCACTGCTATTCACTGAATCTGAACCCCGCAATACTATCTGTCTAGTAGCGAAATTGGAGGCCAAGGAAATGAAGCGGGGGTCGCTGAATTTTTTCCTCTGGTCCTTCGGTGCGTAATTCTAGCGTATTGATGATATCATAACCTCGTCGAAGAAAAAAGCGAATCGCGTCAATATTCCGCGGAACAACAGACAAATAGAGATTGGTTTTTCCAGCCTCTTTGATGTAATCTTCAGCTGCTCTCAGTAAAGCAGTCCCAACGCCACGAATCCGCCAGTTCTCAGCCACACCGATTTCCCGAAGAAAAAAAGCCCCCTCATGTAATTCGACTCGACAAAACCCAACGATATCTTTGCCATTAGATGATTCGGCAACAAGCACATGGGAGGATTCCTGCAACATATCCTGTGGGATGATCGTAGCTGCTTCTTCGGGCGGAAGAGGACCTCGCCCAGTGAGTCGACGATGAAAAGTAAAGAACTCTGCAACCAATTCGGTTAAACCAACAAAATCATGGACATCATATTCACGAATCTTAACAGGGCTTGTAGAACTCATGGTAAACCCCCTATTGATAGAGCAAGAGGGTTGCTCAGGTTGATAAGCCTTGTGAGAAAAAAAGAGAGTAGTGGGGCAGTACACTAGCAACACTGTGTACTACCCCGAGGGGACAGACGTTTCGTTTATTCAAAATTCGTCGAGAGTAACTTCGTAACCGTTGTGGAGTGGCTGGATGTAGACATTCACTTGTATGAGGTTAACAACCATAGCAATGATTGTTATTAGGATTAGGATGGGTCCGAGCCACCATATCCAGTACATCACTATATCTTTCCAGAAGAGAAGAGTCCAAGTGACTCCGTCCCAGAATGGAATCGGCCAAGACAGTGTTCCATAGAAGAATAGGGTGAGGGTCCATACACCAACGAGGGTATAGAGTGTATCGATGGATGCGAGGAGTCGAGCGGCTGCTAGCGAACTGTCGCCAACAAGTACTCGAATCGTTGTGAGGCCTGCTTGGGTCAAGCCAATGAAGGCTAACCAGTATAGGACAGTGATTTCAAGGGTTGGATAGGTTGGTATTAAGATTGGAAGCATGATGGCGAACGCCAAGGCAACGATAATGCCTACTATATGACCGATCAGTTTCCCCAAAAGTTTGTCTCGACCAGTAAGTTCATTGTATTTACTAACGCGTTTCTGAACCCGTTTCTTCGTACGGGGAATGCGTTCTTCTTCTTTCCTTGCATGATCCCGAATGATACTACGTAAGATTTCAGTTATCGGGGGACCGGACGGATGAGATAAGGCTAACATCACCAAATACGATATCGCGATTCCTGCAAACACCCAAATCTGAGCCGCAACCCCTAACAAGATATATGGGAGTAATAATTGCCATGGAGTTGTAGCCAGATTGAGTAGGACTCCTGTGGCTACAAAAGCAATGAGTGCCAGATCTGCGATGACGATCCCGATGAGGGTCCACCAGAAATATTGGCGATATTGAGGAGTGAGGGCGTCGAGAAAGTTTTGGACGGTCTCAATGTCACTTTCTTCTTTTTCCCGTCGGAATTCCCGTGCCACAATATCTGGGCTGCCCATCGCAACGACGGCATCCCAGGCTGCGGCAGTTGTAAGGCGTCCACTGGGTTGACTAGCTTGTTCCAAGAGGTGAGATCGGAGTTCGGGGATCACTTCGGCGGCGACTTCAGAAGGAAGTCGGGCCTTTACCTGTTCTAGGTAGTCTGCGATGATTTTTCGAGCTGAGGTTTCATCACCAGGTGAGGGTGTTTGTGGGGGTCTCCCACCGCCCGAATATTCGTCTTGAGTTCCAGGATTGTTTGACATTTTCATTCACTTTCTGAGATTTCCGCTCCGCAGTTTGCACAGTAGATTGCTCCAGGGTATACTTGGTTGCCGCAACTAGTACAGAACTGGACTTGTTCTTGATAGTCGCTGTCTGCTACACGTCCTTCCACGATTCCGCGGAAGAGGGGATCTAAAGAAATGACTAGTTCATTCCAGAACTCTAGCATGG
>JAEOSA010000023.1 GCA_016840595.1 Candidatus Hermodarchaeota archaeon
CGCCACGGGGCATTAACCATCAAAGCTATCTCAAGACCAATACCCCATTGAATCGCGTTAACTCGTGAGCTTTTCTTAAAGACATAGGGGACAACCCCGCCGCCACACTCAACTTCGATATCATCGTTTACCCATCGGCTTCCTGTAATCCCTCGAAGAATCCATTCCCAAGGACCATCCGCGGTCATCGTGGTTGTATCAGCAAAGACAATCTGTCCCAAATCACAACTCACGTTTTTATGACCCTTGAGATATTTCGCAATGGGTTCAGCTCCTGACCGAAAAGTGATGAAACTATCACCACCATATGAATGGAACTGAATATGTGTCATATGCAAGTTATGGCCTGATTTTCGCTTGGTTACAGGTCGGTTACTAGCCAGCTCCATAGTTTCAATGGTGATATCTGTATTGCCCGGGCGACCCAACATATTCGCATGGAGATGGAGGGAATGTGGAAGAACTAGTCTTTCTGCACCCTCTAATAACGCTGTAACAGCATCTCGGGGCGTAACATCAAAACACGCAATTTGTTCATCTAACGACTCGACGTTACCTCCCCAACTCCAGTCACAGACGCCAGTGGGATTAACGGCTTTTATTGCCCATCCCTTCGTTGCTGCGAGCATCCAAGCAACAAATGCCGCTAGTTTGTCATACGCTTTTTCGCGAGCATAATCCATGACGAGCTGATAGTTACCAAAAAGTGGGAACATGATTTTATCATGAGGTTGAATTTCACCGAGTTCCTCATGTGTATGTCGTGCAACTAGTCCTGCAGAAGCTGCTTCGGTAACAAAGGTGTATCCCATCTTAGAATACTTGTAACCAGTCATGAAAGTTGGTGGAACGCTAGCCCAGACGCCAGCTCGACAGATATCTGAATAAGTGTAAGGATCCATTCGCGATTGGTCACAACGAAGGACTCGACCGGAATCAACTTTGGGTGTGGCAAGGTGAGCATGGATTTCTACACCCCCAGCAACCACCATCCTACCTTCTGCATCAATAACTTCTGCCGATTCAGGATTAACGGATTCGACAATTTTACCATCTTGTATGGCGATATCCTTGATTTCACGGATTTTTTGCTGTGGATCAACGACGAATCCGTTTTTAATGAGTATGTTTCGTGATGTCACGGCTGTTCCACCAACATAGCAGATTTTGCTGCGAGTTTGGGGCAATACGACGCAATACGGTTTTCCAGCTAATTAAGCGTTCTGCCGTTCCGAATTTCATCGAACAGATTCGATTTTCTAGCCAAAATCGTAACCCTTATACGCAGATACTATGAGGAGAGTAACCGCTCGTTCACGAGCGGGGGAATCGACATGCGTCAATTTCAGATCACACTCCCCGAAGAAAAAGTCGGACAAGTAATGGAATTTCTTGAAGAAAAAGAACAAGTACGCAATATCGCGAAAATTCATACAGCTCCTGGCTTCATGTTAATTTTCCGTGTCTCACCAACAAGAAGTTCTCAAATACTATCTGGCCTTGAATCCATCGGGGTCGGAGTTCATTATGGAATTATTGATGTTCTCCCCATTGAAGCTAGTAAGCCAATGGCTGAGGAAGCGGTCACCATCACCCCCAAAGAACGCCTTTCTGTTGAAGAAATCTATAGCAAAATCGCTTCTGGTACGCGCCTCTCATTTGACTTCCTTGCTCTCCTAGTCGTATCCTGTATCATTGCGGCTATTGGACTTGCGACCAATAGTCCTGTATTCATCGTCGCAAGTATGCTCCTCGCTCCACTAATGGGGCCCATCCTCGGACTTAGTTTCGGTGCAATAATCAAGGATCGTCGCCTTGTGGAAACAGGTATCAAAAACGAAGCATTAGGGCTTGCTATTGCATTCATAATGGGCGTTATTATGGGTGCAATTCTAATGTTCCTCAATTTCAATCCGGCTTGGCCCTGGCTTTGGCCTACACCTGAAATGGCTGCACGCGCCTCGCTTTGGTTACTCCTCCTCGGAATCGTAGTCGCCGCTGCCTCAGGCGCTGGTGTTGCTCTTGCTGCAACTAGAGGGGACTTAGGTAGCCTGGTTGGTGTAGCCATCGCCGCATCGTTAATGCCTCCTGCAGTCAATGCTGGAATGAATCTCATCTACGCGTTACTCATGATGGGGTTCGGAAATCTTGCAGCCTACAATTTACACATGGCTATCGCTGGACTCAGTTTCTTCCTAGTAATCCTGAACATCCTCTTCATCAACATCGTTGCCATGTTTGTCTTCAAACTCAAACAAGTCGCACCCATCAAAAGCAAATCCATTTTCTGGCATGATATCCCTAACTTGGATAAGAAGCGCCGCGAAGAACTCTGGCACCGAAAAAGATAGAAAATTAATTTTTCTTCGTCGGTGTCTTATCTCCTCTTTTCTAAATTTAATGCCAAGCGTAATGCTTAATAGCAGGTTCCTGAAGCCTAATGGTGATATGCACGAGTGTGCATATCTATTCACTGCCATCATAAAAGAGTTCGAACCTGAATGCCAAACATTTCAAACAACATGAAAATCGGACTTGCCATTGTTATGGCTGCTATCATCATTTCCGCTGGCACACTCACAGCCATCTACTTCATACCTGCACTTCTGCCCACACCCATTCAGGGCGAAGTAAATATCCAAATGATAAATGGCAGCACAGTTCTAAATCTCAACCTCTCGGATTTAGAGCCCCTGACAACAGGCGAATCATCCGGAACTTCAACCGCCCAGAATCGGTTTGGGAACTGGCGGGATAATGGCGACTACATCGGTGTTTCCCTAGCAACCCTCATTGAACTCGTCGGGGGCATGGATGCAAATGATGTAATCAAAGTAAATGCTACGGATGGATATACACAATACTACGCATACCCCAACGTCTATCCCAACGCCTCATATGCACCGCTTCAGGGTAACCTCATTCTTGCGTATTCCTACAATTACACAACCCCCGGTCCGCAGAATGGAGCCTGGGGAGATGGACCACGCATTGTCTTTCTCCCCCCTGATAACGCATATAGCGTCGATGATGCAAACCAAACCACTCACCCCGCTTGGTTTTTCAGTAGCGCAGGTGCACGCTGGGTCCGCAACGTGGCAACCATCGAAGTCCTTCAAGATGCCTACATCGACAGCCGACTCCATCTAACAGTCATTGACGGAGAAGACGAACAGGACGTCTATCTCATGGATCTAGTAACGATGAACAACCTCGAAGCCTATACCGCTTACCAAAATCGGTTTGACAATTGGCGAGATAATGGAACCTATACAGGGGTTCTGCTATCTGCCTTGATAGAATTAGTTACCACAATTGATAGTAATGACATTGTCAATGTTAGTGCCAATGATGGCTACACGCAATCCTTTACCTATGACAACCTCTATCCTAACACTTCAATATACACAATTCAAGGCGATCTTATCTTAGCCTATATCTTCAATGGGACAATGGCCCCGAGCTGGACTGATGGTCCTCGAATCGCCTTTCTCGCCCCAGATGGTGGATTCAGTAATGCTGATGCCAGTCAGACCCTTCATCCAACATGGTTCACCGGGAGTGCAGGAGCCTTCTGGGTGTCAAACGTATTCACTATTCGTGTGATTCGTGATGGTCTTCCCCCCTAGTAAATTACTCAAGGTGACGAAATGAATAGCTCCAATCCCTCGTACTACTTCAGCACCCGGGATCTTGCCACAATCGCAGTGCTAAGTGCCCTGGGTGGAGCACTCAGTACATTCGTCGGGTACCTAGGTTTACTACTGAATTCTGCAATCGGCACACCGTTTGGAGCTGGACAATTCCTGAGTGGATTACACGTCTTCTGGATTATTCTCGCAACCGGTATCATCCGCAAACCTGGTGCTGCCACCACAACAGGGTTCCTCAAAGGCTTTGTAGAATTTTTCACGGGAAGCCCTCATGGTCTTATCATCGTCTTTGTCAGCTTAATCCAAGGCCTCATCGTCGATATTGGACTAAGTGCATTCCGTCATCGAGATTCGCTCCCTGTTTATAGCATAGTAGGAGGTTTTGCTGCCGCATCTAACGTTCTCGTTTTCCAACTCCTCTTCTTCTCAGGAGTTCCTGGGCTCTTCATAATGCTCCTCGTGGTCCTCGCCTTTTGTTCAGGCATTATCTTCGCAGGCTACTTTGGTCACGCCACGACCAGCTTAGTTATCACATCTAATATCCTTCGAAGCTTACCCAATGGAGCAACATCACGAACCGAATCCTTGTCGCTATGGAAAAGACTCGGTCCATACAAACTTTCCGCCGTCGTTTTTCTCATCACAATAGCGTTTGGGGCTAGTCTTTATTCCGTCTTTGTCTGGCGACCAGTGATTGATCCATTAAGTTGTGAAGTTGTAGGGCAAGTTAGCCAGCCATATCGCTTTTCCTACATTGCTTTTGCTGAACATGAAATTACTATTGAAGCTGAACTCATTGGATCCGTCACATATGTTCCACCACAAAATTACACGGGAATACCTCTTTCTTTAATCTTAGCTGAGGCTCAACCCCTGACATTTGCTGAAACTCTCCAAGTGTTATCTTCAGATGGCTTTAGTGCTCCTTTCCCTATTGATGAAATACTCATCGATTCTGAGATTATTCTCATTGTTGATAATGGATTACGGTTAGTGGCGAAAAACTACCATGGTTCATATTGGGTCCAGAAGGTCGTCAGCCTTGTCATTACCTAGTCAACCAACACTACGTGGTAGAACTCCGGCATTAGAAGTCAATAACCTAGAATATACTTACGCGGGTTCCAAGAAAGCTGCACTAACCGATATTCACCTACAGATACAACCAGGCGAATTCATAATCATCGCTGGACCTAGTGGGAGCGGGAAAAGCACACTTGCACGATCCGTTGCAGGATTTATACCACACGAGTATAACGGCACTTTTCACGGCTCAGTGAAAATCAATGACCAAGATACTCGGACCCTTCCCATTCGAGATATTGCTCGAAAAGTGAGTCTCATCCAACAGGATCCGGATAGCCAACTAGTAACATTGAAAGTTATTAATGAAGTCGCATTTGGTCCAGAAAACTTTCAAGTCCCACCTGACGAAATCAGTGCTCAACTTGAATGGGCGCTAAACACCATTTCGGCTAGCCATCTCCAATCACGTAGCACTCATTCTCTCTCTGGGGGCGAAAAACAAAAGGTGGTTATCTCCTCTTTTCTCGCAATTCGGGCACCCATTCTGATTTTTGACGAACCTACAGCACGACTCGATCCACTCACAACGCAAGAAGTCGTCAACACCTTACATCAGCTCAACCGAAGTGGGGTCACTATTCTTGTTGTTGAGCATCGAATTCAACCGTTTATCACAGTAGCTTCACGCATTATCCTCTTGAACAAAGGGCAAATCCACTTTAATGGTACTCCTAACCAACTCCAAAGAACTCCCACAACCTTAACGGACTTGGGAGTCGTTCTCCACCCTTCGGTTCTTGTACAACCAAAACCACAGAGCATGTCTGTTTCCCCCAAATCAACCTTACTTGAAGTCTTCAACTTAACTTACTCATATCCTCGAGTGGAAGAATTCGCTCCCTCTTCGCCAGCGCTCAAGGATGTCACCTTTTCTGTCCAACCTGGAGAGATTATTGCAATCATGGGTGCCAATGGATCAGGCAAATCCACCCTCCTTCTCCACCTAATGGGACTCTTACATCTCGATACGGGTTTCATCCAATTAAATGGAGAGAATCTCCTGAAACAACCTGTGTCCAAGCTAGCCCAAAAAGTGGGCATGATATTTCAGAATCCACTTCATCAGCTTTTTGCCCAGACTGTATGGGATGAGGTCCTTTTAGCGTCAGAGCATTTGAAAATCCCTGAACCGAACGTGGCACATGAGCGAGCAGAAGAATTACTTGCTATCTTGGGTTTATCCAACTATCGTGATCAATCGCCGTTTTCTTTGAGTCTGGGTGAACAACGACGCCTTACAATTGCGTCAATCCTCCTTCATCATCCCCAATTGCTCCTTCTGGATGAACCCTTCATTGGTCAAGACTACCGAAATGTCCACCAAATAATGCGCCTCCAACAACAAGCCGCGAAGAACGGTGCCGCAATTTTACTCGCTACACATGATGCATCAATTGTTGAGAGCTATTGTCATAGGTTACTATTCCTCCATACTGGGCAACTTCTGATTGATGCTCCAGTCCAACAAGGGCTCGACTACATGAAAACTCTCGGGGATTCTGCCTACCGTTTAGAATTGAGTAAATCGGAGGTGGAACAAGTCGGATGAAAACTAGAACTTCCTCTTTTGGGTACCTTCAGCGTGATTCCTTTATTCATCGGCTTAATCCACTTACCAAGTTCTTGGTCTTGATTCTTGTTGCAATTCTCACCGTCACGCTGGTTTCCGTAACCACTGCAATTGCTATTTTCTGTTTCATTTTACTCGGGTTTGTCGGAGCTGGAATTAGACTACGTTATGCCTTTGGACGACTGCGTCGCCTTCTCGCATTCATCATAATAATTGCAATAGTCCAACTTTTATTCACGCCATATGGCCTCATTCTCTTCTATCTCATTCCAACTCTTGCACCAGGATTCGGTCCGTTCCTCCCCATCACAACCACAGGAATAACTAACGCTCTTAATCTAGCCTTCCGTCTCATCAACATCGTCTTGGTTAGTGCCCTGTTTGTTGCCACAACAGATCCCAGCCGATTTGCCGCCTCTCTCACACAACTCCGCGTCCCTTACCGGTATGGCTACACCCTCGTTCTTGCTCTTCGATTAGTACCGCTCTTTGATGACGAATCTAATACAGTCCAAGCTGCTCAACGGGCCCGAGGTATCCCTATCGACCGCGGTGTCATCCGTGGGTTTATGCGTCGAATCCGCTACACTTTCATCCCCTTAATTTTCTCAGCTCTCGGACGTGTTGATGCCCTTACTCTAGCAATGGACGGACGAGGTTTTGGGCATGCCAAAACTCGAACCTTTCTTTCCTATCCGCGATTTACCGCAAAAGATTGGGGAATCACAATAACAAGTATTCTCATCACATTCTTTTGCCTCTGGTTCTTTCATTTCGTAATACCTCTCCCACAGTTAATTTGAAACTATACAGAAGATTCTCCGTTACTTCCTGCAGATAGTGTATTATTTCATTTGTTCAACGAATCGTTTAAGAAGAAACTTAACCCAGCATAAGCTGGTGGATGAAATGGGCAAAGCTGACAGTGTCTTCGAAGTCATTGGACCAATTATGATAGGTCCTTCCAGCTCTCACACAGCGGCTGCTGTACGGATTGGACAGATTAGTTTAGCAATCATGGGTGAACCTGTTGTCGAAGCCATCATTCAACTTCATGGGTCCTATGCCCTCACAGGCAAGGGACATGGAACAGACAAAGCAATCATTGCGGGACTCTTAGGATATGATGCGGCTGACGAACGAATCAAGGAATCCTTTGCGATTGCAAAAGAACGAGGAATGAAGGTCAAATTCCAGAAAGTCGACTTGGGTGAAGATTACCATCCGAATACTCTTCGACTTCTCCTAGCAGGAGCAAGTGGTACACATTTTGAAATCACGGCGGTCTCTGTGGGTGGAGGAAATATCAGCATCATCGAAATCAACGGGCTTCCCATCCAATTGTCTGGTGAATATCACACCCTCATTACTATCCATAATGATCGACCGGGAATTGTCGCCAAAGCGTCATCGCTTATTGCCCAAAGTAAAGTTAACATCTCTACCATGCATGTAAGTCGCCAACGAAGAGGTGGCTTAGCAGCAATGGCAGTAGAGATGGATCAACCACTCCCCTCTAATGTTATCAGCGAATTGGAGGATCAGGCACAGATTGTGCGAATTATTCCTCCCATATATTGAGGTGGTCTGCGGTGCAATATGATTCAATGAAACAGCTCATTAGGCTTGCAGGACGTCAGAAAAAGTGCATTGGTGATATTGTGCTAGCTGTCGAAGCTGAGCAGGAAGACGAATCTCCAAACACTATTCGTGGACAAATGGTCATCTCTTGGGAAGTCATGAAACAATCCCTCGAACAGGGCATTACGGAGGATATTCGCTCAGTTAGTGGCTTGAGTGGTGGTGATGCCAAACTTCTCTTTTCTCGTGAACCAAAATTTCTGAGTTCTGATGTAAGTAACGCAGTGGCAAGGGCATTGGGAGTAGCTGAAGTGAATGCCGCAATGGGACGTATCGTCGCTTGCCCCACCGCAGGAAGTTGCGGAATCGTACCGGCTGCGTTACTGTTAGCAAAAGAGAAACTCGAACTCGACGAAGCTGCTATAATTAAAGCTCTCTTTACTGCTGCAGGAATCGGGATCGTGTGTTCAATCAACGCATCCATTTCTGGTGCCGAAGGGGGATGTCAGGCCGAATGTGGAGTCGCTGCTGCTATGGCTGCTGGGGCTCTCACGGAATTAGCAGGAGGAAGTCCCACCATGGTAGGTCATGCAGTAGCGCTAACACTGAGTAACATGTTAGGATTAGTCTGCGATCCTGTCGCCGGATTAGTGGAGGTCCCGTGTGTTTTACGGAACGCTGGTGCTTTGATGCAGGCTCTCCTCGGGGCTGAGCTAGCACTTGCTGGCATAAAGAGCCGAATTCCCGTTGACGAAGTCATTGGTGCAATGCGTGAAGTGGGAGAGGACCTTCCTGAGAGTCTTCGTGAAACCAGTCTTGGAGGGCTGGCTAATACTCCCACCGGAGTACGCCTTCGTCGAAAACTAGCCTAGCCCTAATCAAGAATCGGAATGACACACAGAAACACGAATGGTGAATCACTAGTGTTGCGATAACCATGCGGTTCATTCGACGGAATATACACAAACATATCTTGTTTGACTACAACTTCTTGGTTTTCTGTAAAAGCGATACCTTCACCTGAGAGAATGTAAATCTCATGATCCGCTTCATGTCCATGTAATGGAATTTCCCCACCTGGTTGAAGCACAAACCTACGCATCGCAAAGGTTTGAGCACCATTCTCTTTGTTGATGAGCCACCGAATTGTTGTACCCGTCGATCCATACATTGTCACTGGTTCTTCCGGACGTTCATCATATCGACCAGTAATCACGATTTGTCACCCAAAATTCAAGATTTAAATACAGAATATACTAGCTTCCCTCCTGCATAATTCTATTATATTAAAACCCGACTGATGCATCATAAGAAAACTTAATTGGACGCACGTACAGGCATAGAATGACACCACGCGGTGTGGACAACCTAAAACAATAAGGCGGGCTCGGAACATGGCGAGGAAAGATTTAGTCAAACAGACTCTCCTGTCACTGCTCCAAGAGGCCGAACCCTCCGTCACCGATGATGCCCTTTTTCTTGGTAAGATGAAAATCCACTGCACTGAATCCGGCTACGCTAACATCCAAATCAGTCGTCCTCTCGACATCGAATTCGTGAAGCAGTTTTTCCAAGGTATGGATGTCTATGCCGAATCCAACCAAGCAAGTGTGATTGTAAAAAAGAATGTCAACGTCTTCCTCTACGCTGAAGCCAACGACAATCAACGCATCGCCTTTGGACCACTTCTTGATTATGAGCTTCTTGTTCTTGTCTTCAAGTATATTCGCGTCATTATGACTCGAAATGCCTAATCTCTACATTTCAACACAATGAACGGAGTACAACCATCTATACTATCTTTTCTGCTTCTTTTTTAAACGAAAACCCTTCGGTAAGAGTGCCGACAGTTGAATCCGTTCCGTTTTCCCTGATGCGCCAACAGCGATGATTTCCATATTAGGAGAAAATTCAAACAATACATTCCGGCAAATACCACATGGCATCACAGGATCCTCACTGTCAGTCACAACAACGATCTTCTGAAAGCTGCGTGCTCCATCACAAACAGCCGTAAAAACTGCAGTCCGTTCAGCACAATTAGTCGCACCATAGGTTGAGTTCTCCACATTACATCCAGAATAGATCTGCCCATTGTCTGTGAGCAGAGCCGCTCCAACTTTGAAATGGGAAAATGGAGCGTAAGCCTTTTGTTGGGCGTGGCGTGCTCGCGTTATTAGTTCGTCATCGTTGGGAGGCATTCGCTTAACTCCTGAATAACTTCGTTAACTAATAGCCGTTTCCATGTGTACGACCTATAAGAGCTCGACGGTTTTTCGGAGTGATTGAGTAGGTGTGAATCCCTTTCGGGTATTACCGGCTTTATAAATGGAGCTTTTAGAATTCCTTAAATCTCCAACGCGTCCTTAATTCGGCTTAAATCGCTAAAATTCGTTAAATAAACATATTATGCCTGTTTTACTGGATTTAGGGGATATAGTCGCTCCATACCCAAATCCAAGGGTTTAAATACCTTTTTTGGACCGATTAGCTTGAGAGAAATAAATAGGGAAGTGATGCCGATAACGTTGTTAGAGTCCGGCGCGGTTTCTTCCGTGCAGCGCTCGACCTCAAAACCCATCACATGTCCCGCCTGCGGACAGCTTAACCTCATCAAACGCAAGCACTACAACTGGCTTCTTTCAAAGGAAAAGGAAGCTCGGTGTCGCAATTGTGGGCGGTCTATACCCCTCACAAAGTAATTGCCATCGTCGAACCTAAATCAAGTATTTCAGATTCTAGCCTCTTACGCCTGGATCCATCTTTTTAATCGAGTTTATTAAAAAACATCTTAACATCAGTCTTTGGCTGATAAATTCTGAACCAGTATTTGGACATCAAAGCTAATGGGAAGTTTCGAACGACAACCCCCAAAAATGATTGGTTCTCTTTTCTAATGACCTTTACACTTAAGTGGATAACAGAGCGTAAGGGCACACTACTTCTCTATCTTCACAGCATAATATTAGGTGTATCAATAAATGAGTGAGGAAAAGAAAAAGTTCAGTTGGGTAACAATTCTTCTCATCGGTTTCGGGTTCTTCACGACAGGAATCTCTTGGTCTCTCTTCAATTCCTATATACCACTCTTCCTTCAGGCGTCCATTCTCAGTGCGATTCCAGGTTTTCTCTTCGTCGTTTCACTAGCTGGATTCATCATGGGGCTCGATAACTTCATTGCCCTATTCATGAATCCTCTCATGGGATCAAAATCAGATAAAACGTGGACACGCTTTGGTCGCCGAATGCCCTACATTATAATAGGGATCCCTCTTGCTGCTGGGTTCCTCATCGGACTCCCAATCGTGGCTTCTGTACCAGGATTTCTTGGTCTTGCTGGTTTGGTGGTTCTAATCCTCGGTTTTGATATCGCAATGGCAATCTATCGTGCGCCAGTTGTGGCAATGATGCCCGACTTCACGCCACCCGAAAAACGAAGTCCTGCCAATGGGGTCATTAACCTCATGGGAGGAATAGGATCAATCATAGCCTTTGTTGCGGGCTCCTTTCTATACGATATCAATCCCATTTTGGCATTCGGGGTCACAGCTGGGATAATGCTAATCTGTCTAGCAATTCTTGTAATCCTAATTCGTGAACCTGAAATTCCTCAAGAGGTTGAAAAAGTCGAATCACCTCTTCGGGAAGCATTCAACGAAGCTCGAAGTGATCGCTCAATTCTTGCCATTCTCTTCGCAATTTTCGCCTGGTTTGTTTCATTTAACACATTGGAAACCTGGTTCACCTCATACGGTGTGTTCACTTTAAGTTGGACACCAGGAACTGCTTCATTTACTATGACGCTATTCGCTCTGGTCTTTGTTCTCTTCGCAGTTCCAGGTGGATTGATTGCATTGAAGTTTGGTCGACGACGCACAATCATGATTGGCCTTGTAGGAATGATCGTTACGCTGATCATAGCTAGCTTCGTGACAGCACAAATTCCACTTATGGCGATCCTTGGACTCGGCGGCTTCTTTTGGGCTTTTGTAAATGTCAACAGTATTGTCATGCTCTGGGAAGTCAGTCGGAAAAAACAAGGGACATACACTGGCATCTACTATGTTTTCAGTCAACTTGCTGCAGCCCTCGGTCCTATAGTCTTCGGTCTTCTAGCGGATCTTTTAGTAATCTTCTTCGGTTTCACACTTGCGACTAAATGGGTTCTTCTTTGGCCCTATTCAATCATCTTTCTAATCTTAGCTCTAATTGCAATGTTCTTCGTTAAGCGCGGTGAAGCTGGCGAAGAATACGAATTAACACAATAAAATGGATAGCCGTGAGGTGTATTTGCACCTCACATTTTTCCTTTTTTCTCAGAGCCATTTTTTCTGATGTAGATATCTTTTTCTAAGTGGGTCGGTTTGAATTGAATACTGGAAGTCATGGAGAAACGGATATGTCTGAAATTCTTGATACCGTAATTACATATCTGAAGTCTATGCATCTGTCCTATGAGATTAAACCTGTTAAAGGAGAAATCGACAGGATTAAGGTTCCCTATAGGGTCCCAGAACAAAATCTTCAATTTGATGTGCTAATCGACGTATCAGGGAACTTCGTAAGGTTTTGGACACTACTAATGCTTCATAATAAGATTCGAAGTAAGAAAAAACGTGAGAAATTATATCTCGAGCTCTTACAAGCCAATGGTCATCTTGCTGAGATCAAGTACTTCATCACAAAACGAGGAGATGTAGGAATCGTCGGTCATGAAGGAATCAATGTTCTGACCATTGACGGATTTCGCGACGAATTTCGAGCTATCCCTTACGGAATCGTATATTTCACTACGGTCATTGCAAAGAAAACCAAGATTTCTCTCACACTTCCATCCTCTGATGAACTCTCAATCTATATGTGAGTGAGTATAGTTTAAGTTAGGAAACCCAATGATAGATTTGAACCCAATGAGGTATACATGATGACATCAACAATGGAAAAGATTGAAGGTTATCTCAAAGAAATGAATTTGACCTACCGCGTAATTCCCACCGAGGACCGCATAATCCTCCCCTACTCAATTAAAGATCGACGTTTCTTCTTAGTAGTCGATAGGGGTGATAAGTGGGTTCGCTTTTTCGTTACCATCGTGGAGAATGATGCTCTAAAGAACGTGGATAAACTCAAACTCTATGGTGCTCTTTTGGAAGCTAATGGAGAACTAGCTGAAGTCAAGTACTATATCACTGACGAAGGAAGTGTGGGCGTAATTGGTCATGAGGGGATAACGGCTCTCAGCTTTGAAGGCTTCCAAGAAGAATACAACGCTCTTCCATTTGCAATTTCATATTTCATCGAGAATATTGCTTCGAAGCTTGACATCGAAGTAGCGGGGTTTGGCGAATCCTGAAAATAAATAACAGGTTCAGCCACTAAGCTCTCTTGTTGACATGGTGTAACTATCTTTGACATTCAAGGCGCTTCTTATCGATTTTGATAATACATTGGTTCTCTTCAATGAAGACGAATTCCTCGTTAATTATGCTGAAAAGGCATACCCCTATATGGCGGATTATTTCGATCAATCAACATTTTTCCAAAAGCTTCTTCAATCGACCGTAAACATGATTCGTAATGATGGCAGCATGATGAATGTAGAATTGTTTACTAACCATTTTATCTCAGGTTCAAAGCTAAGTTATGAAGAGTGCCTTAATCGGTTACGCAAGTTTTATGCAGAATCCTTTCGCCAGCTTGGAAATCAAGTGCACGTTGTACCATATGGACGGAAATTAATCAAACGTGTTCTGCAGGAGGGCCTTCAAGTGGTAATCGCCACTAATCCCATATTTCCTGAGCTGGCAACCCAGATTCGGCTTGAATGGGCAAATTTGGGTGATTTGGATATCACCATGAGCACTCATGCAGAAAATATGTCATATTGCAAACCGCGTCCTGAGTATTATCAGTCTATTCTAGATCACATCAAACAGAAACCTGAAGATTGTCTCATGGCAGGAAATGATCCGATTAGCGATATGGCTGCCTCGGTCTTGGGTATCAAGACCTTTCTCGTTGATTTGGATCAAGAGAAAGGACGTCTAGGTATTCTCTCCAAAGAAATCGAGGAAAGAACCAAGAAAAAAGTGGCCTATCCCCAATACCCGATTGATGGCTCAGGAACATTACAGGATTTAGAAAGATTTCTCTTTGGTACTAAAAGATGAGTGTGAAGGAAGATGCTCAAGTCACAAATAATCAGGGCTGTATTATTTGATGTGGATGGCGTTGTTGTAGAGAGCGAACTGCTTCATTTACAAACTTTTAACGAGCTCTTGAAATCTTTTAATATCCACGTCAATGAAGAAGAATGGAAACAACGATTTCTCGGTGCCGGATCCGATGCGATCATGAAGACTCTATTCAAAGAAAATGGAATCACGGATGATCCAACACCGTGGGTGAGTCGACGACGAAAACTCTACCAAACTCGAGTAGCACAGGGTAACCTACAACCAGTACACGGTTTTCTCTCATTTTATCAATCTGTTCAAACAGTAAATCTTCCAACCGCTTTTGTGAGTACTGGATACCCTGAGAACATTTCCGCGGCCTTGGAAAGCCTGGGTCTACGAGGTAAACATCCTGTAATTGATGGTACCCAAGTGACGCGTCTTAAGCCAGATCCTGAGGCTTATTTAATGGGGTCAAAAACTTTAGGTGTTCCTCCTACTCATTGTCTTGTTTTTGAGGACTCACCAATTGGTGTGTCTGCAGCAAAGACAGCAGGTATGACGTGCGTTGCTCTGACTACAACAAATCCATCTGAAGACCTCTCCGAGGCTAATCTCATTATTCCTAATTTTGAGGGGTGGACTCTCCAAAAAATTGTCTCAAAATTACACTATCAACTTGGAGAGTAATTTCAGGTCCTGGGGTTTAGAAGGCACTTGACTAGTGAGTGTATCGTTTAATTCCTTTCAGGCGGCAGACTTCACGGACCAACATGTCAAGGATTTGATCATCGCTTTTCACACCAGCAGGAGCATCTACAATTTTACTAAGTTGTAAAGGAATGCCATCCATCCGGTATGCAGTCTGAACTCCATCTGCTTCAATACCGACATATGACGATGGCAACACGACATCGGCAATTTCAGTAGTTGCGCATCGTTTGGGGTCTAAGACGATTACAGGAATATTGAGCATGTTCTTCACAGCAGGGGCTGGGAATGAAGCTGCAGGATCTGCTGCAATGGCAAAAAAAGCGTCTGCTTCTCCTCGGACTAAAACATCAACGGCACTAGTTTCACCCGGCATGTAGTAGGGAGAACCATGCTCAAGGCTCACAGAAAACGGATAGCCATAAGTCCAGGTTGAAACATGGTTTGAACCAGTCACGTTAAAGTGCCCTCTTAATGGCATAATCACTGCCTTTGTGTGATGATTCAAATCTGCTGTCAAATCAATGGCTGCTGAAATATTGTGATCTTTGCCGTGGCTCTGTGTTAATCCCAATCCAAAGAAAATTGTAGTAAATTGTGCATTCTTCAAGTCAGAGGTAAATTCACGAATCTGACGCATCGGCACTCCAGCAACTTCTGACACTTGTAACTCATGACCACGCAGGAGCGCCCGGACCGCTTGTATCAACTCATAATCCTTGTTTGGTTCAACTTGGATGAAATTCGTCACCTGGTCTGAAAATCGAGTGGGACGAACATCAACATGGTAAATTTTCCGATCCTCCACCTGTCGAAACAGTCCCTCAATAAACTGTGAATAGCGGCGTGTATGCCGCGGATGAGCCGCGATAGGATTACAACCCCAGTAGATAATCAAATCTGAGTAATTCTTGATTTTACCCAGAGTACAGGTTCCAATCCCTACACGTTGAACAGCTTCGATACCTGGACCATGACATACGGAAGAAGTGTTATCTACAATCGCACCTGATACTTCGGCGAGTTCCAAGGCTTTCACGTTCGCCTCATTCGATGTACTCGCTAGCCCATAAATTACTGGTCGCTTGGCTTCTACCAAGATTTTCGCAGCAGCTTTCACCGCTTCCTCAAGGGAGACTTGCTTAACCTCTGACTTATCTGGACCTGAACGAAGTTCGGGTTTATAGATGCGGTATTCATCACGTACTTTCAAGAACTTCG
>JAEOSA010000174.1 GCA_016840595.1 Candidatus Hermodarchaeota archaeon
AGGCGCAACCATGGTCGTCCTCCTCTTGAAATACGGAAAAGAACGCCTCCTCAAATTCATACTCATCGGCGCCTTTGGCTTCATCGCCGTGGTAATCTTCCTCTACTTTGGCTCCATGTACCTAGTCGTCTTCCAGTTCATCAATCCCACCTCAGCAATCTTCATCCTCTTTGCCTTCATACTAGCATCGATTGTCAATTTCATCACAGTCGAACCAGATTACAGAATGAAGAACGGGGGCTTACTCTTGTTCGGATCCGCCGTTGGCGCATTTCTGGGCGTGGTACTTCCCGTCTGGACAAGCGTATTACTCTTGGTCGGATTAGCCATTTACGATTATTACTCCGTGAAAAAAGGACCAATACGCAAAATCGTAGAAATGACCGAAGACGACCCCGACAAACTCAGTGCCTTAGCCGTTTCCTCTTCCGAATGGGATATCGGACTGGGAGACGTGGCGTTTTATGGCATGATCGTCGCACTCGCCATCGTCAACCCCATATTCGGCGTACTCGGAGCCATTTTTGCCATCTTTGGCATTGTCGCTGGATTTCTCATTACACTTAGACTACTTGAAAAACGAGGTGTAATGGCAGGGCTTCCCATTCCAGTAACTTTAGCCCTTCTTGGTCTAGCCTTAGGCTACCTGATTCAATGGATCTTACCCTTATTCCTCATGCTCTGAAAAACACCAAATCCTTGATAGTCCTACACATCAACAATAGGAATCTTCAAAGCTGCAATAATCCGCTCAGCCGTGCCAGGATCCGTTTTGAAAGTATAAAGATAGCTGGGCGTTCTCAGCTTCAATTTCACCGTATCGGGAAGCCGCTTCACTCGGCACTCACTAGCCAGTTCCATGAGTTCAAGAAACTCTTCTTCGGTTTGCACTTCACGAGGCATCATTAACCACCTGAGCGAATGGCTACGAGGCAGAACCCCACCTTAAAAGCATTGTGATAATCCGGCACTCCACAACAGCAATTCCTATCATGAAACAAGTGGTGGGCCGGGCGTGAATTGAACACGCGACCTCCGCCGTTTCCTCGTTTTCACCCAATCAGGATAAAACCAGTGAGAGCGGCGTCATACCACTAGACTACCGGCCCAACGCGATTACTTCGTCAGTTCACGCCGTTTTGGACGCAAATTCTTCCGCCGACAACGACGACACTTCGTAGCCTTAAACGGATTCTTCGCTCCACAATCACGACAAATCGTCACATACAAAAGATGCTGCAAAGCAATACGACGTTTTTCCGGATCAGCGACAGGCATCATGTTCACCTAATGCGGGTGCGCATCCCCGCGGTTCCTTATAAATTGTTTTGCTTTGTTTATCGAAATCGACCGACGCGCTTATTGGGAAGAAAGACCACTCTAACACCTATACAGTTGGAGGTTAGGCATTGTACGCTCATTACGAGCCCTCAGAACAAGTGTTCGTCAATCGCGAAAAGCACCTAGAGTGGATGGACAACGCCCTCACCCAATGCCACGATCAAAGCCTCATTCTGCACCTGCATGGCATCGGCGGCATTGGAAAAACCGCACTCCTCGAACACTGGAAACACACCATCGAAGCCAGCCTCCTTCTTGACTGTAACCGCGTCACACACCTCTTTGACCGACTAGAAACCATAGCCCGCAGCGCTGCTCAACTTGGTATTCAACTCCGCCGATTCGACCTCCTCTGGTCAATTCGACTGCGCTTCATCAAAGGCATCGAACCCGCTAAAGAACCCGGACGAACCTGGGCCTATGATGTCATCAAACCCCTGCCCTTCATCGGTTCCCTCGTCAATATAGGCAAAGCCATCCACACTATTGGCGGAAGACTCAGGGATCGACTCAAACACAAGTTCGGCGACGTTTCAGACTGGCTCAACAACCGCCTCGGTTCCGATTACAGCGAGAAACTCCTTGAAATTCTCTGGAAGGACCCCCACCACGCCGAATTCCTCTTCTTAGATGCCCTTTTAGAAGACCTAAATGCCCGGAACAACAAGGACCCATCTCTTCTGTTACTGTTTGATCACATGGAAGACGTTGATACCGAACACCTGCAATGGCGATACCGCGGACGAAAAATCAGCGAAACCGAACTCTGGTTCATCTTTCTCTCTTCCCTTCATAACACTGTTGGAGTGACTGCCAGCCGCAGACGACTACCCAAATCCATCAAAGAATCAATCACTGTTGAGGAACTCGAACTCACCGAATTAGATACTCAAAGCTGTCACCAACTCATCGCTGAACGGGGAATCACAGAGACCAACCTACAAACACGAATTACTAGCGTTAGTGGCGGCAACCCCTTTGTCCTGCACACTATCTGTGATATGAACGAACTCGGGAAACTCTCGCTAGAAGACATTGAAAACCTACGCGCCGATACTCTTGAACAAGTTCGAATCAAAACCTGGAGACGCCTTTTCAACCAAGCGAAAGACCTTTCCGCTATCATTGACCGCGCTGGATTACTTCCATTCTTTAACCGCCAAATCATGGACATCATCACACCCTCCATGAAATCGGCTGACTGGGATCAAATCCTTCAACTCAGTTTCATACAAGACCGCGGCGATGGTACTTGGATGCTCCATGCATTAGCTCGCGAACTTGTCCTTGCCGAACTCGGTAACACCCTTCCAAGCTACGTTTCTGAAGTGGCGAATCTCCTCGAACAATCAGCTACTGATAATGCAGATCTAACATATCAGGGTCTGGCAATTTCTGCGAAAGCCCTGATAGACGAACCTGGAGCAATACTTGAGTGCTGTAACTTTGTCCAAAAACTCTGGGATGAATATCCCAGAGTCAGTCTTCAAGACGCCCTTTCCATAATTGACATCATACCCTACAAAACAGAAGAGAGCCACGCCATCATAAAGTGGTTAAGAGGGCGAGTCGTTGGAAATCTATATCGTGTAGCTGAATCCGAACAAGACTTCTTAGAAGCCTTCCTCCTCTTCAAAAAATACATAGACAAGGAACCCGAAAAATTCCTGCCTTACCTCATCTGGACCAATATTTGGCTTCTAAGTATTTTTATCATGACAGGTCAATTTGTCCAAGTCGAAGATATAATTCAGCAAAACTACCAATTAATTAAACGCCTTTCGAAAATGCAACCTGAACCAATATTCGGATTCCAAGATTTCAATAATACATTCTTAGTATGGCACTATTTTTTTTATGCCAGATTTTTAATGGTGAAGGAGCGCTACGATGAAGCAGAAGCTGCATTGAAGAAAAGCTATGAGATATCTCAAGACGGTCTCAAGACAGACCCATCATATACTACAGATGTAACTCGCGCCCTTTACAATCTCATTTTTTTGTATCTTGAGTCTGGCAGAGATAGAGAAGCCGAAAATACTCTCCAAGAACTGGAAAGAGTTGTATCCAATTTTTTTGAAGAAAATCCACACGAAGCGACTGAATTTATCCCTTTAGCGATAGGTCCGTCGAAATTTGTAATTCTTCTAAGTACTGGGGAATTTGAGAAAGAAATAGAGGAATTTAAAGAACTAATCGAATCCGGCAAAAATTTCATTGGGGCTACTATAACTAACTCACGGTTCTTATGGTACATTGCGCTGTTCTGTGGCAGCTTGGGCATCATGCTCAAACGCACAGATAGGCTAACAGAAGCAAATGAAGCCTTCGAAGAAGCCTTAGAATTTACTAGAATCGGATATGAGAGGGAACCTCGAACCTTTATCCAACTTAATGGAATGCTGCTTAATAATTTGGCTATTCTCCAATGCCAGCAAAAGCGTATCGCCGAAGCCACAAGTGGGTTTCATGAAAGTCTTCGAATTTTTCGCCAGCTCGCTGATCAAACGCCAGAATTATACTCGCCCTATTTAGCTCAGGCAATCAATAATTATGCCATTCATCTTCGACAAACAGGGAACCTTAAACAAGCTGAATCAGCTATCCGTGAAGCTCTAATTATTAGAAGAAAACGAGCAGAAAAAAATCCGGATTATTACCTTTATCAAGTAGCAAGTTCGTTAAACAATCTAGGTGTAATTCTTGCCGAGGCGAAGAAATTACACAAGGCAAGAGATGCTCTTTTAGAAGCGTATCAGCTTCGAAAAACCCTTTTCGAGAAGGCTCCTAAGCTTTACTCCCAAGATTACGCAACAACATTGACAAATCTAGGATTAATAATGAAACGTTTGGATAGTTTGCAAGAAGCAGGGCAGTATTACCGAGAGGCAATTAGCATTTGGGAACCTTTGGCAGCCAATGCTCCTGATACATACCAGCGATATCTTACACAATCCCTCGTAAATCTTGCATTTTTACATTCAACCAATAAGGATTCTTCTGATGATTTTAATTCAATTATGAAGAAGCTTCAAAAATTGGGTGTTTCCTCGCTCCCTGAAAGCGAAGTTTGGATTGAAAACGAGGAAGAGTATATCCGAATTCCAGATTAGTGATGCAATTTAGGAGAAATTACGCCAATCAGTTCAAGTTTCTAGAGAATCTTTTGTAAGGCTTCATCAACATCGATGGGGCGGTCAATGACCGTTGCACCAGCTTTGCGAAGCGCTGTGATTTTTCCGTCAGCGGTTCCCGTCTTCCCGCTCACGATGGCTCCAGCGTGTCCCATGCGTTTCCCTTTTGGCGCGGTTCGTCCGGCAATGTATGCGATGACGGATTTT
>JAEOSA010000175.1 GCA_016840595.1 Candidatus Hermodarchaeota archaeon
CAAGCGAAACATCTTCCAAGACGATTTCATTCACGTAAAATTGACTGTAAAAAACACAGGCTCCCACCGGATTGATTCAGTGGATATTTTTGATGTTTACCCGGAGATTTTCCGTCTAGTACTTGGTAAGAATAGTATTCGCACGCGTATAGATCCCAAACAGGAAATCAAGTTTTCCTATATCGTTCAAGCACCATTACGAGGAAAATTTACCTTTGGACCTACGAAATTTCACATCCTCGATCGATTAGAATACCGTTTTGAAGAAATGTCGGGAGAGAACTATGAAGAACTTCTCATCTATCCGAATGTTCAAGAAGTGCGTATCATGGAGAGCCTGGCCAAAAAACGTCGGCTGGGTCATATGTTTGGAGTCCATAAAACACGTCAAATGAGCCTTGGAACAGATTTCACCGGTATTCGGAGATATGAAGCCGGTGATGAGTATCGTCGAATTGATTGGAAATCATCAGCACGAACGCAAAAGCTAATGATGCGCCAATATGAAACCGAACGAAATATCCGGATTTTTGTCATTCTCGACACAAGTCAGTCTATGAGTGCAGGTCGACCGCAAAATAGCAAACTCGAATATGCAATTCGTGCCGCGTTGATGCTTTCTAAGACAGCTATGGAAAGAAAAGACCACGTTGGAATTCTTTCTTGGTCATCAAAACAACATGCTTTCTTAAAGCCCGGACTAGGCGAAGCCCACTATCATCGCTTGCTAGACCAGCTAGCAGAAATCGAAGCGGGGGGAAGCTTCGATTTAACAGCAGCAGTAAAATACCTCGCTCCGAGAGTGACGCAACAAAGCTTCTTCATCATACTCTCCGATTGTGAAGCAAATCGGAAGCAGCTTGAGAAAGGAATCAAGCTAATTCGCGGGTATAAGCATAACGCCATTATCATTGCTCCTTTTGGGCCATGGTTTGAAATCGAAGAAATCTATTTGTCTCCCGTTGAACGCGCCATAGGAGAAGCCATTGTTCATCGACTTCTCGAAGAGCACTCAGCTTTAGCTAAGAGCTTTCAGCGGGTGGGAGTGTCACACATTCAAGTGGGACCTGGAGATTTCCTCCCAACAGTTCTTAGTGAGTATCTCAAAGCAAAGAAGCGGAGTATTGCAGTTATCTAAATGAAGGTGATAAGGAGATGAATTCTAGGTGACGCGAAACATTCTGTGGCTGCTAAGGGTGATCGCAGTCGCCGCCTTCATCGCCTTCGCGGCAATCATTCTTTTGAGCATAAATCCGGTGGTTTGGAGTTTAGATGGATTTGCCGGTCCGCTAACAGCCCTCGTAGAATTTGCTAGTGCCCTTCGAGATGGTCTCAGTTTATTAGTTGCCTTCTTTGTTTTTGTTGCCGCATCCTTTGGAGCCTTAATTGATAATATTGTTAGCCAGCAATCCATCGGAGTTCTTTTTCCACAATACTATGATTCCATCGCCGCATATTTTCAAGCACTTGGATTTACTTTACCTCCGCTTCCTATAGATCTAATAATCGTAGAATCAGTAGTTACAGACCTTCTACGAAGTGTATATTTTCTTGGCTTCCAAATCCTTCTAATAATCGGTTTAATAGCTGGGATTTTATCGTTCCTCCGAGTAAGTGGCCGTTTAGCTCTCCTTTGTTTTCTTTCAATGACAGGAATAGCAATCCTTGCCGCGGCAGGAATTCTGTTAAATCTCCCCGGTGGTGAATATGGTTATCTCCTTGCCCCTATCAGCACGTTTCCCATGCCTATGAATCCCACTTTATGGTTATTTTCATCAGTTTTCATTGTTGCAATTGTTAGCTTCCTTTACTTGGAAGTGTCCTATCAAGTTGTATATTTTAATTCGTTACTGGAACCGCCCTCAATTCGAGAAGAGCAACTCCGACAGCAACTTCAACAATTGCAGACTGATGCACAACGGGAAATTCCTGTTCAAAGTCAAGATATTCCCATCCCTAAAGCGCTTCAACGAATGTTGGGCTCAGATGCCTTCCGTTTAATGCGACAGGTAATTGAGCGTAAACTTTTGCGTCGTGAATGGTTGGTTGAATTAAAGGATTCACATGAAATTCGACGTCTCAACACATTTGTTTCGCGCGTATTCCGTGAAGATCCTGAAGCGGAAGCAGCGTTAACAGCTCGTGCAGCTAGCCCATCAATAATGCGTATGACAACACTTTCAATTGGATCTTCCCTGATTCGCTTCACGTTGGTCATTATCATTGCATACATATGCATTAACCCTGTGATTTTTCTCACTCTACTTGGTGCCCCAAGCATCATCATTGAATCAGTCGAGTTATGGTTCTTACTTGAAAAGGTACTAATCTTCCTCCTTCCCCTTGTTCTTCTCTTTCCGCTCGTAGCTACATTAATTGGTTATATCCGCCAACGACGAAAGCAATCAACAGAAGACACTACATCGACATCGTCACAATAGCTTGAGCTGTGGGGCTTTCTGATAAAACGACACGTACTTGAGTGAGATTTGGATAATCAGCTTTCAAGCCTTCAATTAATTTTTGACAGATTACGCGGGCTAACTCCTCAGCTGTAGTTTCAACTACATTGAGAACCTTCACGTCTCTTGTGGGAAACGAATATGCTCCATTTGGTGTCTCAACCTGGACTTGGTTGCCTTTTTGATTGATTTTGATTAACGATGACCGTTGAGGGAGTAGAATGTGGTGGTCCCACTTCTTAGACAACAATCGTACCCGACGTTTAATCTCCCTAAAGTCAATCACCATGCCCAGTGAATCTATTTTTCCCCAAATTAGAACTGCTACTTGATAATTATGACCATGAAGCCGTTCACACTTTCCACCCTCACTCACAAAATGTGCTGCTGAAAAATCAATACCTGAAACCTCGACAGTAACTTGTTGATTCATACGTATGACCACCTCTATACTATACGCTAAGGTAAAAAAAGAATAGGAAAAAAGGAGAGAAAAGCGCCCGTAAACACGGGCGCTAGCTTACATCATTCCTGGAGGCATTCCACCCATGCCACCCATACCTGGGGGCATGCCGCCCATACCTGGACCACCTGGTGGTGCAGCACTTCGCTTGGAAGCGATAACGTCATCGATCCGAAGAATGAGTGACGCTGCTTCTGTAGCAGATCGGACTGCATGGGTTTTAACGCGTAGAGGTTCGAGTACGCCGGCTTTCATCATGTCTTTGGATTTTCCAGAATGGACGTCTACGCCCATGGTGTTCTTTCCACTTCCATGATCAGCACGGAGAGCAACAATGACATCGATAGGATCGTGACCCGCATTCTCTGCGAGGGTTTTGGGAATGATTTCCATAGCATCAGCAAACCGGTTGACAGCGATTTGCTCACGACCTTTCAGAGTGCCTGCATATTCACGAAGTTGTGACGCCACCTCGACCTCTGGGGCACCGCCGCCTGGGACAATTTTTGCGTCTTCAACGGCATCGCGTACAACAGATACAGCATCGTGGAAGGCGCGTTCAGCTTCATCGACAACCCGTTCAGTCCCTCCTCTAATGAGGACGCTGACTGTTTTGGGATCTTTGCAGCCTTCGACGAACACCATCTTGTCGTCACCGACTTTGCGTTCTTCAACGGTCTCACAGGTGCCTAGATGCTCCTCTGTGAGGTAATCAATGGATGAAACTACGCTGCCCCCTGTTGCTCTGGCAAGCGCTTCCATGTCACTCTTCTTGATTCGACGAACCGCGAGGATACCGTCTTTTGCGAGGTAGTGTTGAACTTTATCATCAATGCCTTTCTGGCCAAAAACGACATTCGCACCGGTTGCCTTCACTTTTTCCGAGATGCTTTTCAACATTCGTTGTTCTTCATCCAAGAAGGATTTCATCTGTTCAGGATCGGTAATTCGGATTTCTGCATCCATCTCAGTTTTTTCAACTTCCATTGACGCATTAACCAGTGCAATCTTAGCTTTTGAAATACGTCGGGGCATTTCTGAATGTACAATTTCTTTGTCAACAATTACGCCACGAACAAGCTGAGTATCCCGGACGGATCCACCTTCCTTCTTTTCGACTTTGATATGATCAATATCGGCAACGAGCCCGCTGTTGGTTTCCTCAGTAATCTGCAAAACTGAATCAACCGCGATGGGGGCCAGGAAGTCTTTAGCTTCAGCAATGAGTTTACTAGCCATCGAGGTCTCAACGACCTTGAGTAGCTTATTGCGGTCTTCTCGTGTACAAGCGACCGACATGCCGTCGAGAACTTCAGTAGCTTTGTCAACGGCTTTTCGATAACCTGAAATGATTACAGTAGGATGGACTCCTGAGGTGATTAGTCCCAGTGCTTGTTTGAGTAACTCACCACACACTACAACTGCAGTGGTGGTGCCATCACCTGTTTCAGCATCTTGGGCTTTGGCTACTTGAACAAGCATTTTAGCAGCAGGATGCTGAACTTCAATTTCATCGAGGATAGTGGCACCATCGTTTGTGATCGTAACATCACCCAGGCTATCCACTAGCATTTTATCTTGACCTCGAGGTCCAAGAGATGAGCGAACTGCATCCGCTAGAGCTCGCACTGCCATAATGTTATTTTCGCGAGCGTCACGACCTCGGGCTCTTTCTGTACCTTCTTTGAGTATTAAGACCGGCACGCCTTGCATTTGTGCCATGATAGTGTTCCTCCATAGTATCTGTTGGTAT
>JAEOSA010000024.1 GCA_016840595.1 Candidatus Hermodarchaeota archaeon
AGTCGATGTCAGTATGTAATCCGAAAATTTCGCATATTAGGGTCGTATTGTTCATCCATGACCACGACATCATCAACTCGTGATGATGGAGAACCATGATGAAGGAACTCAATGAATTCTACGATTGCTTCTTCGGGACCCTGAGCCTGACATTCTACAGTTCTATCGCGATTGTTTCGCACCCATCCAACTAGGTTAAGCTGGTTTGCTTTCTCACGTGTATAAACCCGAAAGAAGACGCCTTGAACAAGACCGTAGACAATGGCCCGGATTGCACGCATGACCGTTTCCCTGACAGTATTAGGGTGAACTTAACACCTAAGAAGATTACTTGAATTGATTAAAACACTCACACAAATCTGATTTCTACTGCGTTTAGGCACGTTTACTAATCACAGCCTATCGCCAGATTCGGAAACCTTAAATTACGCCACTCTCCAACCGCATTACGAGAATCCAAAATGCCTCGCACTAGTAGCAAAAAATCACTGGATGAATCGATTGAAATCGATAATTTTCCTGGCAAAATCGGACGCATCGACCTCAATAATTGGGTCAAGGTTTGTCCCAACTGTTTTAGTCCCAACATCAAACCACTCACCAATATCTCAGGACCGATCGTCCAAGAACAATGGATCTGCTCTGAATGTAATTACGTTGGTCTCGCCATCGAGGTCAAAGTTGAAGATCTCATTCGATTTCAAATTCAGAAACTTGCACGTCAGTACAATGTAAACCTAAAAGATCATACCAGGAAAAAAGGTTAACAGGTTTTTAGCACGCAACCGGAAAAGCGACTTCTGCTGCGGCGCCCATCAAAGTTTTGTGGAGCAAGTCCTTGTTCCGTGGATCAATCGCTACTAACCCGATTGTACGAACGCCTAGCAATCGAGCCACAGTATCCGGAAGCAACGCATCCTTGAGATCTTGCTTGTTGGCAATCGCCCAAATTAAGGCTCCATCCGTCCATTTCTGAATGATTGAAAGTAATTTGCGTGTTGACATGACATTCTTCAACGTCGAATCCGTCACCATTAGTACAACATCAGTTCCACGCAAGTAATCCTTCCACTTCGGAACCAATAATTCCTGCCCCGGAAAGTCCCATACTGCTATTTCGTAAGGACCGAGTTTGGCAGTTTGCATCTCTTCGACGTAAACAGCCATAGTGGCGACATGATTGAGGTTTGCTCGTTGGCTCATGAGCATTTTGAGAATGGTGGTTTTTCCGACTCCGCCTTCCCCGAGTAGTACTACTTTTAGGGTCGAGACGATGGCCTCGTCAAGGATGGGTCCAAGGTTTTGGAAGATTTCGGAGTTTCGAGTGCTCTTGAAATCCCAGAGTTGTTTGGCGTACCTCTTTTTCATGGTGATAACTGCATTTTCGATTTTTTCTTGGAGAATTTCGTCTTTGTCTTGTTGGTCGGCAACGAGTACGAGGATGAGATCGTTGTCGACATATTTGTGGATGAATTTCATACCGTCTAAGAAGATGGGGACAAGGACATCAGAACCGGTGTCGCGTTCGATTTGGCGGAGAGACTGAATGTATTCAGCAACGATTGGTTGATCCACTTCAATGGCCCAGTAGGATCGGTGGTAAAGCTTGATGCCGTTCCTTGTGAGTAACAGGACGTTATGGATCAACTAGATGCGCCTCCCAGGAAGTAAACCCCGCTTTTCTCTGGGTGTTTTATGCCGTTTGAGGCTTTAAAATGGTTTCACCTATATCACTTGCCTTCGCTTACCATTAAACATTCCTTACAAGCTTATTTAACCGGGTTTTTCATGCTCTCTGTAAGGGTTTAGGGGCTACCTAGGTCCTTCTGGAAGTGATGAGGCTTTATGTCGCTTCATGAAGAATTTCACAACGGATTCTAAGTCTTGGCGCTGACTTTTGGTGAGTGGAGCCACCTCATGGGTGCTTAGAATTTCATTAACTTGTTCTCGTGCCCGTTCTTGGCTAGTTAAGGCACCTTGGTCAAGCCAACTTTCGTAGGGTTGTCGATCTACAAGTTTTCCTGGCATGAAATGCTCTTTTCGGAACCACGTGAGTGTGTGACGCAATCGCAGGAAGTCGCCTCCCTTTGTTCCGACATCTCTGAGTTCGCTCAATGCCAAGGTATCTTTATTCACTGTGATGCCCTCGATGAAGCGTTTCACCATGCCTGCGATTACATCATCGATTACGATTTTTTCGAAACTTTGTGTGCTCTCGAAGATGAGCATTCCTGCTCCAGCGATGTTGTTTAAGCCTGCCATGGCACCCAATAATAGGCCAGTGGCAGCCTCATAACCTGATTGTGCATCCGCGCCGATTTTTGCATCTGACAATCCTAGATACCCATGGCTGGGGAGGTTGTAATGGTTAGCCATTTGGGCGTAAGCGCAGGTTAGCATAATACTTTCAATGGCTCCTAATCGGGCTGTACCGTATTGCATATCCACTGCTGTGGGAGACCCTCCATAAATCACTGGAGCTCCTTTTGCAGCTAATTGGGTGAGAACAACTCCACTAAGCGACTCAGCATTATGCAAAACTAGGGATCCTGCAAGCGTGATGGGTCCGGTTGCACCCAGTTGGGGCATAGAAATTAGTTCTATAGGAATTCCTGCTTGAGCCCCCAGCAATAAATCATGAACAGTTAATTCGCTCCATTGGAGTGGGGCTGAAGGACAGGTGTCAAAAATTGCGAGGGGTTTTTCCCGGAGCTGTTTTGCGCCTCCTCTTATCGCTTCGAGCATGCGTTGCATGTCTTCAAACGCATCAAGCACAAAAGTTCCGGTAACAATAGGTTTTGTCGAATTCAGAAGAATTTGATACAGGCGGTATCGATCTGCGAGGTTGATTGGGACATCATTTGGAATTACGGCTGTACTTTGGGCATCAATATGGGGCAAGGCATCAACGACTCGAGCAAATTCGATGACATCCTTCACCCGCGGATGCCGGCGTTCTCCGGTTTGACGATCAAGGATGTGGGTTGCAGCTGAACCGGGATTAAAATGTACAATATTTTGTTCTAGTTTGAGTGCTGGTTCTCCTTCGCGTGTAAAGAGTGTAATGGCAGAGGGTGCACGCTTTAGCTGTTCTTCAACCAGAGACGATGGAAAGTGGGCGTGTTGTGTTTCAAAATCAACCGGAGCCCCAGCTTGTTTGAGGAGTTGGAGTACTTTTTCACTTTCTATTTTCATACCAACTTCTTCTAAAAGGGCAAGGCTCTCAGTGTGGATTTGATGAACTTCCTGTTCTGAGAGCAAGGTTAACAGAGGACGATGAGTCATAATGAGAACTCTCCTTTGGTTTCTGCTACGATGGATCCTCCGCATGACCAGTAAGTCGCTTCGCGATTTTCACTGCTTGGTTGAAGTCAACTCCGTAACCATCTGCACCAATACTCTCAGCAAACTGTTGGCTCACAGGAGCTCCTCCAACCATTACTTTAACCCGCTTGTCGAGTTGTTCTTTTTTCAGAAGGTCAATGGTTTCCTGCATACGTTCCATCGTGGTTGTTAGCAAAGCAGACATGGCAATAATTTCAGCATCTACTTCCTTAGCCTTGGCAATGAAATCCACAGGGGACACATCAATCCCTAAGTCATATACTGAAAATCCCGCGACAGTCAACATCGTTGCAACGATTGACTTGCCAATATCGTGAATATCCCCTTGTACTGTTCCAATGACTATTGATCCGAGGGCTTGTTCGTCGACTATCTTTGCCAGATGGGGTTCCAGGATCTGAAGGGCCTGTTTCATTGTTTCAGCTGCGACGGCCAATTCGGGAAGGAAGGCTTCACCCTTCTCAAATCGATCTCCGAGTACTCGGATGCCCGCTGTTAATCCTTGATTGACAACAGCCGTCGCATCGATTCCTTCTTTGATCGCTTGTTGAACTAATTCAAGCACACGATCAGTCTGGCAATTAATCATCTCATCTCGAATATCCGTTACAAGGTTCTGACTCATTTTCTAACACCTTCCCAATCTTGAATCAAATATTATTCGATGATTTCCCAGTTGTGTTGATATTTATCAAGTTCTGTCTCTGTTCGTTTATCCATTGGATGCTCACGGTCAGGAACATCAAGGTGTTTAGGTTCACCACATAGGGGTGTTGTAAAGTAGCGTTGTCCGCTGTCATTAATCATGGTCACAATAGTGTTTAGTTCGGGATGTTTCTTGGCTAATTTGAGGGCTGCTGCGATATTGCATCCTGATGAAATGCCACAAAAGAATCCTTCTTCACGGCTGAGCCACTGGGCCATTTCCAATGCCTCATCAGAAGTTGTTGTGATAATTCCATCAAGGATACTCAAATCTAGATTCTCTGGTACGAATCCATCGCCAATCCCTTCAATTGAGTGTGAACCCCATTTCCGATGGGCGAGTAATGGCGCTTCGGTTGGCTCGATCGCATAAAGTTTGACTTTGGGATTCCGTTCACGAAGATACCGACCTACTCCCGTAATCGTGCCTCCTGTGCCTTGGCTTGCAATGAAGGCATCAACTTTTCCGCGTGTCTGCTCCCAGATTTCTGCTCCCGTGGTTTCATAATGGGCGAGTGTATTATCGGGATTGCTAAACTGTCCTGGTTCCCAGTACTTACCTGGGTGTTTGTCTTTGAGTTCTTTTACTTTCTTTAAGCATAAATCGACGTCAGACTCACCGCCTGGAGTAAGGATGATTTGAGCCCCGTAAGCTGCCATAAGCTTCCGACGCTCTTTGCTCATCCCTTTTGGCATAACAATGGTCACCGGATAATCCAACATGCGTCCAACGAAGGCACAGGCGATTCCCGCATTTCCTGTAGAGGATTCGATAATTTCCATCCCCGGTTTCAAATCACCCCGAGCAATGGCTTCATGAATCATTTTATGATAAATCCGATCCTTCAAACTCCCAGTTGGAGAATACCATTCGATTTTACCCAAAATGTTAGTCCCTGCCCTTTCACTCACCTTTGGCATTCGAAAAAGCGGAGTCAACCCAATAAGATCAAAGATGTTCTCTTGCACTTGGATATATTTGTCCCATTTTAGTGGCACAGTATTCAACTCCTCAAGAACCACTCACAAACCAGATTAGCCCGTATATAAGCTTAGACCTTACGGGAGATGCAAGAGAATAAGAATCATAAGGGTGCAGATGGGGCAAGAAAACCATATCTCAAGGAGCATATTCCGGTGAAACTACAGGGACCGTTCAGTTATGGCGAATTCCTTGAACGTCCAAATCGGTTCCTTGTTATTTGTAAAGTGAATGGACGACGTGTCCCTGCATACTTGCCCAACCCGGGACCGATGCCAGACCTTCTTTTTCCTGGGGTAGAGGTGCTCCTCCGATATAATGCAGGTGAGCACAGAAAAACTGACTTTGACCTTATTTGTGCCAGACCTCATGGTGAACTCCTTTCATTGGATTCACGGGTACCCAATTGGCTCCTTGCAGAGGCTCTTCCCCAAGACCAACTAGCACCCTTTACAGGGTATTCTCAAGTTCATAGCGAACCCTTGTATAGGGAAAGCCGGTTGGATTTTCTCCTGCAAGATAAATCCTTACCCCCTTGTTTAATTGAAGCTAAATCCTCTACCGATGCTGAGGAGTCCATCGGATATTTCCCGCGGGCTGTTACTCAACGGGGCCAACGTCATGTCCGTGAACTCATGTATGCTATTTCGGAAGGATATCGGGCTGCCATTGTGTTCATCCTTCAACGGTCAGATGCCTCGTCAATGCGTCCGAATGACCGAGTCGATCCAGCGTTTGGTCAAGTTCTTCGACAAGCTGCCAAGAAGGGCGTGGAAACCTATGCCTGGGGCACACGTTTTGATGAGAATACGTACGAGATTACAATCGATCGTGTTTTACCTGTCAATTTAGGCCCTCCATAATCTCACACACAATTATGTGAATTGGCCATACTTCTGTGCGGCAGTAACCATGGCTCGAATATTATCTAATGGAGCCTGGGGAGGAATCTCACATCCACTACTGAGAATATACTGCCCATCAGCACCGACGCCTTCAATGCACGCTTTTGCAGTTGCCTCCACCTGCTTTGGTGTTCCGGATAAAAGAAGCTCAGTGGGATCCAGATTACCCATCAGAATGACTTGTTCACCGATACGTTGCTTTGCTTCAGTGAGATTAACCAGATGATCAAGTTCCACAACTTTCACACCGGTGGCTGCCATTTGATCTAAAATCGGGGTTGTCTTTCCACAAATGTGTAAGGAGGCGATGGCTCCTGCTTTCGTTACAGCTGATACAATTTTTGAAATCCGAGGGGCTGCAAAGTTCTCGAATGTTGTCGGACTAATGAGGCTTCCACTGGCTGTTGGATCTGCGGTGATGATGACATCAGCTCCCGCTTCTATGTTGGCGAGGGCATACCTTATCGACGCTTGCAGGGTAATGTCGGTGATTGCATGGACGTACTCTGGGTCTTGAATTGTAGCCATCATCAACGGATTGATGCCACCCAGTTGACCGGCGAGCGTGAAGGGACCTGGCGTGTAAGCAAAGAGGGGGACTTGGTCCTTTACTTCTTCTTTAAGAAGGGTTAGCATTTTCATATGAATGGGGAGTCGTCCGCTTTTATGGGGATCAGGGATTTTAATGCGGTCCAAATCACTTGGGGTCTTTACCACATGTTCAGCGACTTGGGGCACCGAATCCTCAGGAAACCGCATTACACAGCCCATAGCTTCAGCGAGTAAATTAAAGGAACTTTCCCATCCCGCATAGATGGCATCATAACCGAGTTCGCGCTGACCAGCCAATAACGCCGTAGCTGTTTTTTCTGGACTATGCAGAGCTTCAACCAGTCCCACTCCAGTCAGTTGGGCGGTTGTATAGGTTATTTGTGGCACTACAGGTACACGATCAGGCATCTCGCCGTTAATCACCATCATGACTCTTTCATATGGAGTAACAGGAGACATTTGCTTTCCAATCCTTGTAATACCCGAAAAATACTCTTTCTTTCAAGTTTCTATAGAATAACGCGTTTCATCATATAAATGGCAAATAATACAATACCTAAGACATCAACTTTAAATTTCCTCGAATCACCTTTCATCTAGGGAATGTGTCCTTCCCCACCTGCATTCAGGATAGGCTGGATTCGGATCCGATAACTATGCCTGAAGAAAATAAACGTCAAACGCCACAAAAAAGTGGAAAATCAGAAGAAGAGCTCCATAAGTGCCCAAATTGTGGTAGTACTAACTACATTATGACGGCATCTCGCGAGCTCGTTTGCGCCGAATGCGGCCTCGTCCTGGATGATGATGTAATTGATTTTGGTGCAGAGTGGCGAGAGTTTTCACCCGAAGAACGGGATAAACGCGCTCGTGCAGGTCCCCCCTCTACCCTCACAATGCATGATAAGGGGCTTTCCACAACAATCGATTGGCGTGATGTTGATGCACGGGGGCATCGATTGGATGCCCGTCGACGAGCAGAAATGCAGCGGATACGAAAATGGCACAATCGCAGTCGGGTCTATCAAGCTAGTGAAAGAAACCTTGCTAGTGCCATGAGCGAACTCGACCGGTTAGCCGGACAACTCGATCTTCCCCAACGAGTACGACAATCCGGGGCGCTCCTTTATCGTCGCGCACTCGAAAAGAACCTCATTCGCGGACGAAGCATTGAAGCAATTGTTGCTGCCTGTGTCTATGCCGCCTGCCGGTTAACCAGCTTCCCCAGGACGCTAGCAGATGTCGGACGTTATACACGGGTCGGTCGCAAAGAACTCGGACGATCCTACCGGCTCATAGTTCGACGCCTCGGAATCCAAATGCCAGTTACCCAACCTGAAGATTTCGTATCACGATATACAACTGCCCTCAATCTTTCACAACGAACCCATGCCCGGGCTTTGGACATTCTCATGCAAGCACGCAACAAGGGCATCACCTCGGGAAAGGACCCCACTTGTATCGCAGCCGCCGCAATCTATATCGCCTCAATCCTTGAAGGCGAACGACGAACCCAACGCGAAATCGGCGAAGTTGCCGGCGTAACCGAAGTAACTGTTCGAAACCGCTACAAAGAATTAGTACGCGCTCTCAATTTAGGCGTCGAAGTCTAATTTTTCGGATAATTAGCTGTTTAAACAAAACGTACCACATTAAAGCAAAATTACTTAAGTGAAGCTCAAACAAGGAATCCTAACCAATCCACCAGGCTAACCTAGCGAAATACATCTGAGATGCTCACAAACGAATAATGGCCATGGTGGATTCACGGAGAAAGGTGAGAAAAATACGTTCTTCAATCTCACTCCTATTGTTTTGCTCATTCACTCTACTAATATTAACTGGTATGCCACTTCTTCCTGCCCAAACTGGAATGACGGTTTCTAGTCAAAACCCAGTTTCCCTACAACGTTCACGAGTTACTCCGATTTCCAATCCACTAACACCACGACCCCCACCAACTGAAACGGTAGCAATCGTGGTCGAGAATGCCCTTTATGCTAGTATTTCTGCAGCCGTGACCCAGTATCGCACAGATCTGAATAATTCCGGATATAACACAATTCTTTATACTTCGTTTATTGGCAACCATACAATATTCAGGTCGCTTCTAAATCAATGGTATACGACATATCCTAATTTTGTGGGTGCAGTTATCATTGGGCGCCTCCCGTTTGCTCAATTCTACCATCCTGCTGCATCAGGTTTTACTGCAGAAACGTTCATCTGTGATCTTTTCCTCATGGATTTGGACGGCAACTGGTATGATACGGGTATGCCCGGTCACGCCGCAGGTGTCTATGATGTCCATAACGCCTCTGGTGGAGCGGACATTCTACCCGAGATTTTCATTGGGCGTATAGACCCGTTGAGCATCAATGCTTGGGACACGCCAGCGAATTACATCAATGCCTATCTCGGTCGGACTCATACATATCGAACCGGCGGACTTCAAAGACAGAATCGTGCTTTGATGTACGTTGACGATGACTGGTCAGGATATTGGGCAAGTGTTTGGAATAATGATCTCGGTCTTGCTTACACAACACGAACCTTCGTTGATATTCCTGTCACCTGGACTAATGCAACCGACTGGATCACTAACCGAGTACTACAAGATTATCAATGGGGGCACATTTGTGTTCACAGTTTTGCCACCTCACACGTTTTTGGTCCTGGTGGAGGCGGTGCTGAAGGATCAGTAACTTCAAATCAGATCCGTCTTGCTCCCGCCGCATTTAATTTCTACAATCTCTTTGCCTGTCATGGAAGCCAATGGACAGTAGCCGGGTGCTTAGGCACCACCTACGCTTTTACTGGCTCTCATAGCCTCGCAGTAATCGGGAGCACAAAGACTGGAGGAATGATGGATTGCGATGAATTCTATCAACCTCTAGGACTCAACGATACTCTTGGTGAAAGCCTTCTTCAATGGTTCCAAAACTCCTTGAATTCAGGAAGTACCGCATCAACACTCTTCCTTGAATGGTACTATGGCATGAACATTATTGGAGATCCGTTTCTGACCACTATCTACGATTGTACAGTGCTTACAACCACCATCAGCTCATCCACGCATCCTGATCAAGCCGCCTGGTATACAAACGGACAACCCCAATTTAACTGGACCATTCCAGTTGATGTGAACGGGATTTCTGGGTACTACTATATCATCGATCAGAATCCATCAACGGTTCCAACTGCTTCTACTGGAACCTTCACTGCAACTAATGGAACCCAACCATCCACAGCTCTTGCGGACGGAACTTGGTATCTGCATGTCGTTTCGGTTGATAACGCGAATAACGTAGCAACCACTGCTGCACATTATCAAGTCAGCGTCGACGATACAAATCCCTCGGTTACGATTAGTTCACCAAGTACTGGCTCTCTCGTCCCAACACAATTTGTACTTAGTTGGTCAGTGACTGAAACTGGCTCTGGCTATTCTCGTACTGATGTTTACGTCAATGGCACGCTCTACACGACAATCAATGCACCGACAATGAATACTACTATCACTCACAATATACCTGGGAGTTTTCCTGTCAACGTTACAGTCCATGATACCTCCGGATTACGAGGATCAGATCAAATCATCGTGACAATTGCTGGCGCTCCACCCGGGATTCCAGGCTTTCCATTTGAAGCCATCGCGTTAGGGGCGATTATGGCAGTTGGACTTGGTGTATACTATCATCGAAAACGAAAACCTGCCTAGCAACACCTTGGACGCCAATGAGGTGTCCAAGTCATCCTTTTTTATAAAATCGCTCATGCTTTGTGCTTATTCCCCTTGTTCTCAAGGAGGGTTTCGCATTTTCTGTAAAGTTGGTCAATGTTTTGTGCGAATAAATGATTAGGACTTGTTTGTACAAGGATTTGACGGCTACCCAGCTCAATAAGTCGGGTAAACAGGGGAATGACTGAAGCAACTTTTACGTTATATTCGCGTTCAATATCTCGTCTTACTTTATCAAAATCATAAATGCCAGGACATTTGTTGCATACAATGTAGGTAGATGGCACACCAAGTTTTTTGGCTAAAGCCAATGTTATTGCTGAACCTAGGAAGTCTTGTTGGTCTAATCGCATGATTACAAAGAGGAGGTCAGTCGTAGCCATCGACAATAATGTTTCTTGATCTAAACCGGGGTGCGTGTCAATGAAGAGATAATCAAGCTTTTTCGCTTGCATAATGCGTTTAAACCCAGCACGTAGATCTGCTACTTCATAGCCTTCCCGAATGATTGTGGAAATATCATCTGCGTTAAGGCTAGCTGGAATAATATGGATACTGCCAGATCGGAGTTTCATGACCTTCGTGTGGTCAATGGAGGCTTTTTCGATGGTGCATTTCTTGCGAAGGTAATCGTTGAGAGTGTAGCGGAAGCGATGACCCGCAAGCCCGAAAAGTACATGAAGACCGGGGCTTTGAATGTCTGTGTCAATGACTCCGACGTTCCGACCTTTCATTGCAGCCCAGACTGCTAGATTCGCGGTTAGGTTACTTTTTCCAGTCCCGCCTCGGAAACTGTGAATTGTAATGATTTTGCCCATCGATTCGTGCACCAATATTTCGCTGGAATGATATCAACAAGGGTTATTGCAATAGCCTCATCGACTGTTCGAATTGTGTGCTTTAAAGGCATTGGTTTAGGTGAGCCATTCCACGTTGTCCCCAAGTTTTCTCAGTATGGTAATTAGCTTCTCTTCGTCAGCTCCAATTCGCTGAGCAATGTCTGCAACGCTGTTATTTCCGTCACAAAATCCCTTGGCTTGGTCAAGAATTTGGTATTCATCTCGGGGAAGCCCAACCGTTTCAAGGTAGGCAAGGAATCGTGTATCACTCGCTGCCATTTTCGGATAAAAAATGATACGCCGAATATACCCTCTCTCAGCTAGAAAGCTTAAAATTTCTGCAAGTTGTCGCCCATGTACACCGGTGCGAACTCGTATTTCTTCGACACTCGAAACCCCATCAATCGCTCGAATAACATCAATACCAGCATTTCCAAATAAAAGTGCAAACTCGCGAGCTGGTTTTGTCTGTTCAGCATAAAGAGTACTTTCCAATATTGGGTTTGTGGTAAAAACTGCTAAATCAGAGAAGACCTCGGTTAGCTTGGTTTTAGGGTCAATTTTTACCATACTCGTGTAGTCGACATTTCGTAATCCATACATAAGGGGGGAGATTATCTCCGCACATCGACTTTCGTGCAAATCCTCACGAATAATCGCCAGAAACATCAGCTCGGGAGATACTTGATGAATGTATAATTTCGTTCCTTCATCAAACGTTGTCTGGGTCACAGTGAAGTAGCCTGGCAATTCCATCTCTTCGGACTGTGTGAGTTGTTTTCCCGCCACTCCTAGTTCATGTTGCTGCAATTTTGAGGTTATAACATATCCGTCACTCGTAATCAGTGCGGTTCGCATTATTCCCGGCTGACCCTCTATGAGACTCAAGATCTCATCGATTTGTTCTAGAATCTCAGGGGGCAGGATTGCGGTAGGGTATCGTTGTTGGATTTCTGGAATTCGATCATATTTTCCGAGAATTTCCATAACATATTCTCGGAATCCTACGAACAGATGTGAGGATACAACAGATTGTTTTAGCACTTCACTGTATTGACTTACAAACGCTTGAGCGACTTCCTTCATGATCACTCGGTAGATATGTTCATCATCTTCTTGTCCAATAACGATTATGAAGAGGAGGTCAGCTCGACTCTCATACACGAACTTATTCTCTGCAAAGGTGACAACTTGGATTTCTCTTTCACCAATTTCTTCGGCGAATCCGGCTTGAGCTGATAAAAATCCAGCAACGAGCGCATCGAGTTTTGGTGCTCCACTGGGTGCGAAATTAAACAGGGGCATTCCACCTTTGCGAAGGACGATTATTTCTTTGACAGGCAAAGGATGTCACCGAAGGTGACATGTACTAAAATCGCGTATAGATTAACCTTTGCGTTACGAAATTTTTAACCAAATTCTTGATGAAACGCTTATAATCCCTCTTAGTAATGTTGAATTACAACACGTTGTCAAAAGGAACTGGAAGTCTTCATTGATGAAAGTCGAATATACTTGGGCTATTACTGCAATATTGGCCTTTCCATTCGCTTGGTGTGTAGCCTATTTCTTGTACCTTCGACCGATTATCTTCTCCAGCCTTTCCTTTATCCTATCTAGCTCTGTAGGATTAATTCTTGGACTTTTAGTTGCTGGGATACTCGTTGACCGAATCAGATGGAGTACACATTTTCTTGTAATAATTGAAATACTCCTTCTTCTGATTGGAGTCTTCCAATTTGCGTTTTCCCCGGGCTTCTGGTACTCTCCCACCGGAATCGGGACCTTCTTTCTTCTGAGTTTCCTCTTCGGAGCAGGTTTAGTCCTATTGACGATTTTTTTGAATAAACTTGTATCAAGTCTTCGACGAGGTCATGTTGTAGGAACTGTTACAACAGTTATTCTTGTTGTGGGAGGGCTCCTATCCTTTGTTTGGCGTGTCTTTCCTACGACATTTGCTCCTTCAATCACTGCTGCTTTGATATTCTTTGGGATGATTATTGGATTCATTGTTCTACCCAGAAAAATTGAACTCCAAATCTACATGGTTCCTGGATCAATCCTCCCCTATGCCGTCTGGTGGATCATATATCTGGTTGCATATGGTCTCTTCGTCTGGGCGACACCGTATGACCTTCGTCTCCTATTTCTCAATGTCTTTTCTACTACTCCTTTCATTTATTCAGGTGAATTAGTGTTATTGGGAATTGGTGGGGCAATCTTTGTTTTCACATTTCTTCCTGACAAGCTAGGGCGGAAGCGTGTATTCAGTATTGCTACAGTCTTGCTAGGTGTGGTGTGTGTATTTGGGGGTGCACAATTAGAGTGGGGTATTAGACAGAGTGTTTCTGTCGTTCTCTCAGTGCTACAGGGCTTTGTAATTGGCTTTATCATAGGTGTGGGTGCCTGGTTGGTATGGGCAGAAATTGGAGCCGTTCGTTTTAAAGGGCAACGAGTCACTTTTGGGTGGACATTAGTGGCTTTACTCGTCATAGCAATCATTGCCATGACCGTATCAGAACAGTCACCTGTTTCTGATATTGCAGCATTACTATTTCCCGTTTCAGCGTTACTGGTTTTGGTAGGTGTATTTCCACTAACGAATGCCGTCGAATCCCTAGACAATGAACGAATTGTTGAGGAAATCGATGTCCGGGTTGATAGCCGTCAAGTCAGTCGGGCCATTCGAGACTTAGAAGTTGATACATCCTTGAAGAGTATTGAAGCGCAAATTGAATCCGAAATCTCCCAACTCACACAAATTCGTGGCTTAACCCGAAATCAAGCCAAAGAACTCCGAGATGCGGGGTATGAAACTCCTACTCTTGTGGCCCGAGCAAAAACTGATGACATCGCCCAAATTCTCGCCATATCACAGGAGAAAGCAGCCAACATTATTGCAAATGCAAAGAAAGTGAGTTCAAAGAAATCCACTTCAGGCGTTAGAGAACGACGCAAGTGAATCACTCGCAGTTATTTTTTCAAGAAACGAAACATCTCGCAGAAGAATTAAAGTCTAAATGATTCTCAACATTTACAAGGTTCAGAGGGCACCGTGTAAAGAGGTTGATTCCTTGGGAGGTAAACGTAGGTAATGGTGAGCAAAGGTCGAGGAAGGAGTAGGACCACTCGTAAACAGTTGGGGCAATACTTCACCCCCAACTGGGCTGTCGATTACATTATCGAAAACACGCTAGGTCCTGCCATAGCCGAGGATTCCAATCGATTACTTGGAGAGTTCACCATCCTCGACCCAGCCTGTGGAGATGGGGCCTTCCTCATCGGAGCACTACGGTTCCTTGAACACCGAACACACACTGTGGACATAGTCCCCAGAGAATTACTCCTCAGGAGTATTGTCGATAGCATCCATGGCATTGATGTCGATCCGAAGACCCTCAAAAAGTGCAACACACGATTGAAAAAGACATCAAAACAACTTCTTGGTGTAACGGCTGATTTCTCACAACGAGTACTTCTCGGAAATAGCCTTATTCAACCCGATTCACAGGCCAAAACGGTTTACGGTTCGAAACTTGCGAAAGTTCACCCGGTTGACTGGCACCGTGTTTACCCCTGGGTCATGCGAGATGGGGGCTTCGATGTCATCGTGGGCAATCCGCCTTTCATTGGCATCAAAGCCTTAGATGCTCGTCTCAAAACCTATCTACGGCACCGGTATCGAACCGTCGAACAACAATTCGACATTCTCGTACCCTTCATCGAACTGGGACTCAACCTATTACGACCTGGTGGTCGATTGGGCTATATCATTAGCAATAAAGTACTTGCCGCCGATTACGGAATCCGACTCAGGCAAACCCTAGTCAAAAACTATATTATTGAGCAAATGGTCGATCTCTCCAACCTCAATATCTTCGAAGACGCCGCTACATACCCTCACATCCTCATCATCCGCAAACCTCGCGGACCCCCGGACCTCCAACAACACAATGTTCAGCTTATTCCATCGCCCACTCAACCTCAGGAACTAAGCACTTCTTCAACTAACGTAACCCTCCTCCCCCAACACTACTACGCCAATCTCCCTAACACCATCCTATCACCTTTCCTTTCCGAAGAAAAATATTCAATTCTAAGAAAGCTGCTTCATAACACAATACCTCTCGGTCAAGCATGTTCCATCCGCTGTGGTATCGCCAAAACTGGTTTCACCAAACACCTCCTCTCCAAAGACGCATATAACGAATTATCGAAAACTAAGAAACGAAAAACACTCCCTTTCCTGAATGCTGGTGACGTTCGTCGCTACCATCTCCGGCAACGAAAATACGTCACCTATGATCCAAAACTTGTGTCAACTGACCAATGGAACGACTTCAAGGAACCCAAACTGGTCATTGCAGGTATGGCTAAACAAATTCGTGCTTCACTAGATTCGGAAGGGCATGCCTTGGGCCGCGTTTATTACATCACGCAAAAACGTGCCCCTTACAACCCTTTGTTTCTCCTAGGACTCCTTAACTCTCGACTCATTAATACCTATTTCACTCTCCTTTTCTTCGCGACTCACCTTCGTAGCAGTTATATCCGGTACAATGCCACGTACCTTGAACAAATCCCTCTTCCCACGCCAACTAAACATCAAGAAGCCGAACTCGCCGAACTGGTCGCGTATATCGTCCAAAATCCGAAATACTTGAAAAAAGGGTTGGACTGGGAAATCGATCAAATCGTGGCAAACCTCTATGGATTGAGTGAAAAGGACATTTTACAGTTTGAGGGCTAGATTTAAAA
>JAEOSA010000176.1 GCA_016840595.1 Candidatus Hermodarchaeota archaeon
CCCAAAGGTCGTGAAACACCCTAAATGGACATCTCGTTTGGAGAATTGGTGAAAGGCATTGCGCCGTACAAATACTGTAACACTAGCCCCGTCGCCGAAACAACACAACAAACTCCTGCAACTAGCCGGCGAATGCGCCAGTATGTCAATACAATTGTACGGCGTGCTATCAAAGATTTGTGGAAACGCGGCGTTTCGGCGCTTGTGATAGGAGATCTCACTGGGATTCTTACGAATTCTACCGGGGGACGAAAAGTTAAGTCTATGACACATAACTTCTGGAGCCATCGGTATCTTGTACAGCGGGTCAATGAGGTGGCTGAAGAATATGGAATGATTGTTGAACTAGTAGATGAGCGGGGGACATCAAGCAAATGCCCACGGTGTGACACACGCCGGGTAATTCGTAGTGGTCGGCTGTTTAAATGCCGTGACTGTGGATTAGAGGCACATCGAGATACGGTTGGAGCAGTGAATATAGGCGTCGTCTTCGGAGGGCGCATTAACAGGGTGATGGCACACCCTGTGGAGGTCCGTGCATGACTTCCATAAATCTCCTGTTTTTATTTATGGAGAATGTCAACCACTAGCAGTCCCAGATATATTATGGAGGGCTTATCTTTCAAATAAATACTTATGGCTACTCTGTTACATTGAGACTGTAAAAGGTGGAACGGTCTAAATTGAAGGCACTCATACTAGCTGGAGGCTCTGGTACGCGCTTACGTCCCTTAACGTGTACTCGGTCCAAACAACTCCTCCCGCTCGCATCATCCACCCTCATTGGATACATGCTCGATCGCCTTCATGGCGCTGGCATCTCCGAAGTAATCCTTGCAATAGGACATGGGTTTGATGATCTTCAAGATACGCTAGGTGATGGCTCCAATTATGGTATCACGCTTCACTATTCGATTGAAACACACCCCCTTGGAACAGCGGGGGCCATCAAACATGCAGAGCAGCATCTTCGCAAGGACCAGTCGTTTTTAGCCCTCAACGGTGATATCGTATCCGATATCCACTACACTCAACTCATACAATTCCATGAACAACAACAAGCCACCGCAACAATAGCCCTTTATCGGGTGGAAGACCCCAGCCGGTTTGGCGTCGTGGAAATCGATTCAGAAAAACGCATCCACAACTTCGTCGAAAAACCCGACTCTCAAAACGCTCCTAGTAATCTAATTAATGCAGGCTGTTACGTCCTCGAAAACACAGTGCTAGAACATATTCCTGCCAGTCAAGAAGTATCAATCGAACGGGAAGTGTTTCCAGCTCTGTGTAAATCTACCAAAGTCTTTGGATGGGAACACCATGGCATTTGGGTTGATACAGGCACGCCCGAATCTTTTCTCAAAGCCCAAAAAGCACTGATAACAGAAACGGCTCAAATTCCGTTAATAGGTGCAAAAACAAAAATCGCTCCATCTGCGGTTATCGGAAAAAATGTCACAATCGGCAAACGAGCCACAATAGGTCCTAATACCCATATCAATGATGCCGTGCTGTTTGACGACGTAATCATTGGAGCCGGCGTCACCATCGAACAATCAATCATCGGACAAGGCGCAGTGATAGGAAAAGACCTCCAACTCAAAAAACACGTCATCGTCGGGGATGGAGCAATCATCGACTCTGGCGCCAATATTCCTCCGGGCTCACTAATCTGCCCTCAATACCATGTAAAAAAAGGCGAAACCCCGCCACCCTGCCTTGTGAAGAATTACAAGTCACTCACCGACTGATGAACTGGGGTGAATCGATGGCGAAATCAGGATTCGTGCTCGACGATAAGTAGCAATTAGAATACTCGCAAGAGTAATTCCCGTCAGGACGATCGCCGTGGGAACCAACGTAATCCCCCATGGCGTAAAATTCAATCCAAAACCAACCAACACCGCCAAAGCAACACTCAACCCACAAGAGAGGGCAAGACGTTCCCAACGATCAATAAAACGCTCAAAGGGAAACAAAGCCCGAACAAAGGCAAAACCCGGAACTAAGACCAACAGCAATCCACCAAAAATCCAACGTAACACCACTGTCGGCCACAGGTCTACAGGAATTAGTAACGTAGTAACAAGACCTAAAATCAATAAAACTAGCGTTAACCACAAGTCCAAAGCTAATGTGCTTCTCAGATATTCAAACCAGCCCGAAACAGGTGTCATCACCGTTTCTTCAGAAGACCCTGGCAGATTCAGAAGCACAAACCCTTCTTGAGCTAAGTCTTTGATCATCCGCATCGTGACGCTTTCTGGTACTCCCTTTGTCTTCAACTCCGTGACAACACCTTGAACGGAAGAAAACCGTCGGCTTCGTAGAGCCTCCAGAATTAACTCCCGAACGGTCTCAGGAACATAGGTGTCCTTTTCACGGAGTAACATAACCGAACCGACCTGACCGACCATTAAGCAAAGATTCTTTTAACCTTTCACTTACCTATTGTTCTGGCGCTTATGCAACGACATCCTGCGAACCTAATATTGGCTCTCTTTCTTTTCATGGTCGCTTTAAGCTCGCCTGTGATTGCCTTAGCCCCTGGCTTCTCAGTTGGATATGAACAGGTATATTTCCAACCCGAAGCGCAAGCACAACAAGCAATCGATGATGCCCAAAGTGCCATCAACTCTGCCTACACTGACCTGATGCTAGCCGATTCCACAGGGGCTAGCATTACCGATCTCCTAAGTTCATTGAATGGGGCCATAACCGAGCTTAACCAAGCTCGCTCTGCGTTCACCGCCACCAATTACCCCTCCGCAATAACTCTTGCCGAAAGTGCTCAGGCCACAGCCGATTCAGTCAGCACAGAAGCTTCCGCTCGTCGTTCTGCCACGTTAGTCCAACAACAAGCGCAAATCATCATCATTATTGGTGTAGTCATCATCACGGTTTTCATCACCTATTTTGCTCTTACCCGCATTATTCGCTATCAACGAGAGAAAAAGCGGGAGTTCCTACGGATGGAAATCCGCCTTTCCGACGATGAGGAGGACGGTGAGGATACATGAAGAAGTACACCCAAACGATTCTCACACTTCTCATGATTGGCCTCGCCGTTGCCACAGGAACCTTACTCGTTTCGGTATGGCTGTTACCACCACCAGAACACACAGCGGCCATTGCGATGTTAAACGAAGATATGGAAGCGGGTCCCTATCCCACCAACGTCACACAATATTCGAACATCTCACTCAACATCGAAGTCTACAACTACCTGGGTGTCGTCCAATACTTCTATGTCCGCACCAAACTCGCAAACCAGACCACAATGGCGAATGCAACTACTCCATCATCCGCACCGACTATTTTACAATCTGAAAGAATTCTAGCCCATGGAGAAAGATGGGTAATTCCCATCGAACTCAACATGACAACAACTGGTACGAATTTCCGTCTCACCTTTGAATTATGGCACTACAACCCATCCCAAGATGACATAATTTGGGTTCGGAACCAACGTGGCGAAGGATTATGGGTTCACCTCCCCCTAAATGTGACCGGACCTTAACCTTACACCAATACCTTCTCTAACTCTTGTAGGTGACCGGGTTTTGAAACGACGGCTACGAATTACACAGGTCGTCCATAACTTTCACCCCGTTGTTGGGGGCATTGAAACCTACGCCTACAACCTCGCCAAAGGATTAGTCGATGCCGGACACAAAGTGAAAGTCTACACGGCACACATCCCCGGGTTCCCCGCTTATGAAAACTTGGAAGGTATTCACATTCACCGATTCCATGCCATCGCCCGACCCTTTAGCTATCCCTTCATCCCTGGGCTCATCCCTGCCCTCACGCGAGATCGCTGTGATATCCTCCACGCCCACATCAATTCCCCTATGACTGTTGATTTTACCGCCTTTTCCAGCCGCCTTGTCAACATACCACTTGTCATCACCTATCACGCTGATGCAATCATAAGTGATCTAGTCACGAAAACCCCTGGCTTCCGCCGAATACTCAGCAAAGTCTATTCTCTTTCCCGACACACCGCCGCAAATATCGCCAAACACCTCATCGTCACCTCCCCCACCTACCTGGAAATATCACCCTTCTTGCAACGATATCGAGAAAAAACATCGATAATACCTGCACCCGTAAATCCCTACTACCTAACTCCCATTGAAGACACCCACCAAGCAAAGGCAAACTTGAGCTTCAACACCGAAGATCCCTTAATCCTATTTGTTGGTCGTTTAGTTCCATACAAAGGACTGGATACACTTCTTCATGCATTCAAACAAATCCTCTCCCACATACCCACAACACAACTAGCAATCGTCGGCTCAGGTCCTCAATTACCAAAGTTGCAAGAAACCTGTCAACAACTAGGAATTAGTAATTCGACGCATTTTCTTGGCATACTCCCTCGAAAAAAACTACGAGATGCCTACACCGCCTGTGATATTTTTGTATTACCATCCCGCTCCCGCTCAGAAGCATTCGGTATTGTCCTACTAGAAGCAATGGCCCGAGCAAGACCTGTTGTCGCCACCAATGTCGGCGGCATCCCATACGTGGTCAACAATGGAAAAACTGGGCTCCTTGTCCCTCCCTCTGATCAAACACACCTCGCTGAAGCTATCACACAACTCCTCTCAAACCCGCAAAC
>JAEOSA010000177.1 GCA_016840595.1 Candidatus Hermodarchaeota archaeon
GAAGTTTGGCAATCAGGCGACCTAATGCGGAGAAGTGTCGGGGTAGGATGTTTTTCGTGAGCTCGCGTCCTTTCACCCAGCGAAGGAGCGTTGCGTATTGGGGTTTAGGAATTCCTGGTACAGTTGTAATAGTAACAAGGGCGCCGTCTTGGGCTGGCACTGGTTTAGGGACAACCAATTCAGTGTCATGACAGAGTGCATCTAGCCATTGCATTTCGGAGCGAATGGCCTCAAAGGTTTGATAACGCCATTGATGGAGACGTAGGAGGTAGTGGTTTTCCCAGTATCGTCCATCTGCAGGCTCTCGTGGACTGATATTTCTTGTATCAATCTGGTAGGCTGTATTGCCAGAGTAGTTGAGAAACTTGACTTTGGCTTTGGTAAGCCCGTAGGCTTCAAGCGCGGCTTGAGCTTGTTTCCGCAATCTGCTCAGGAGACCACGATAGCTGAGGTCATCGTAAGGTTTCATGACATTACCTTCATTTCAGGAGTAAGTTCAAAGTAGTCGCCTAAGCGTTGTGTTTCAGCAACAATATCATCAATCTGAGATTTTGTGAGAGTATCAAAAGGTTTGGCAGTAACAGTGACTTTCTTACCAGTGCGTTTCTGCTTCCACGTTCCAATAGCTTGTCCATCACAGAGAAGTACTGGAGCAATCCACGCTGCCTTTTTGAACACCTGTTTGTAATGAGCTTCATCGACGATGTGGTTCTTTTCTTTGTGTCCAAGCAGGAAGATATCAAAGTGTGGTAGTAATCGAACGGGTCGAGTGCCCATCTTGGTCTTCTGAAGAAGAGAAAGATCGTTTTCGAGAATCCAGGCTGGTTTTTCATTGACATCAATTTCCACTAATTGGTCTGAAATACGTTCCCAGATGGGTTTGACAGTCGTCATTTTGAGTCCTGACCAGGTACTGAAGTCTTGAGGTGTTGCGGGTCCATAACACTGTATGTAGTTGGTCAAAATCGTGTTTTCAGCTATCTCCTGAGTGACCCTTGGTTGTTTGGGGAGCCATTTGTCGGTTCGAACAAGTGTAGATTTTCCATCCAAATCTGGACCAAAGCAGACCTTCCCTTCATAGGCAAGGAGTTTGGTGACGATGTAGTAGCCTGTATCGACCCATGGACGTATTTCTGGACCCAGTTCTTTTTCAACAATATCCGCCATGTGATCCCGAGTCGCGGGTCCTTGTGAAAGCGCGTTTACAACTGTTCGGTTGATGACGTCGAAATCGTGTTGAGCAGGATCTATTTTGGCAATTTCACCGAATTCCCGCATGCCCCGTTTTTCCAACCACTCCTTATGTCGTTGAATCCGAGGTTTGATGATTGTTTCTAGATAAATAGGGAACTCGCGTGTTGAGATATAATGGGCTGTACCTCGCATACACCATGTTCGAAGAAGACTTTTCGAGTCCCAGAGGGCTTTGTTGATATCGGTTGGCTTCAGTCCATCGACCCGTGCCCAGAGTTGAAGTTGGGCTGCTGCAGGCATTTGCGCCTGAATACCACAGACTTCTTCCACGACTGATGGGAGCTCTGTTCGTGAAGCTCGTTTGGTGAGGTATTGGCGATCCATTCGAAAAGCGTTGACCTGTTCCGAGGAGATTTCTTCAGTCATACTGGGAACCCCGTGGATGATGTGGAGAAGAGGTAATTCTTTGAGTTCAAAGGTTTTGTGTTACATGTACATCAGCTTAATCAGCAGGGAGTAGTTGTCTAGGAGTGTAATGATTTTCAGTGAATTTGCGATGTTAAAAAACCCCTAGGTATCTGAGTAAGCCAAGGATATGGTAGATGATGGCAATTATTGTTCCAACAAGGCCAATCCATTGAAGGATTGTGGTTAGGCTTTGATAGGGATTGAGTGTTGTGACAGGAGAAGGTTGATAGTCTTTGGGAGCGGATTTGGGTCGTTTTACACCTTTAGGTCCAAATGCATCTACTTCAGGGTAAATTTCGACTTCAACGACCCCTCGTGTAATGATTTTTGATAAGCTATGAATGAAATCATATCTTTTCATATTGAGTAAATTTGCAGCGGTTGTTATACGGGTTGGGCGTGTAATGGAGGTAACAAAACCAGCGACAATTCGACCTTTACCCAATTCGTTCCATTGACTAGCTGCAATCCACATGCCTAGGAATACGAAGATAAGAGAAATGGAGAACCAAGGGATATTCAGGAGCAATAGAACGGAGAAGGCGATAACGCTAGCTATGGCAATTAGTACTCCAATTCCTATGATGATTGTATAACCTTCAGTTAGGCGTTTAAGGTTCTTGTGATTTAGTGTCATGTGAACCACAGAGTAGATAGTGTTTGGTTTTGTTTTTGAAGTACGCGTTTATTTATATTTGTATCTATAATTTAAACTATTTAACATTATAAAACGCGAACTAGAAAATCCAAAAAAATATTCCCATGTTTCCTGCTTGGCGTAACGTGTCATCGATTGAAGACTCTTTTCTTGGAGGAATCGGATATTGTACTACTGTTGCTATGAGGTTTCGACGAGTAATTGTTTCTTTGGAGAGCGTAGCTTGGGATACATCATTAGTTGGTGAGCCAGAGTCCCCAATTCGAGTAAATGCACCCGTTGAGCCCAGATGCCAAGCAATGAGTTTTAGGTTATCTGAACTCGTTCGAACAGCGGAGACTAAATTTCCTGATAGACTCATTAAGGAATTATCATTAATCATGCCAGCCTGATCACCACTATCGCCAAAACGTGTGATCGTTTTTCCATCATTACTTATTTGCCAGGCAATTAATTTGAGACGTCCGTTCCCTGCACGTCCAGATGTAACGAGATGTGGGTCAAGATACTCAGAACGAATAATCGTTGCTTTTCCTGCTTGGAATCCACTATCACTTAACACCTTGATTTTTCCTTTGGACGAAATGTTCCAAACATAGAGCTTGAGTAGGTTCATGTCTGTTCCTATGGATGTAACTAGATGCCTGCGATCAGCGATTACTTGGACCGAAATTTCAGAGATTTTTTGGGATGAAATGCTTGCTTCATCTAATCGCTGGAAAGTTCCGTCTTTCTTCAAACGCCAACTTATCAGTTTCAAATAGTTTTCATTAGTTCGACATACAGTCACAAAAATCGTGTTCGAAACCATTGCTATTCTAATTTCGTTGACCACTTCAGGTTGGGGACCACTGTCTACAACATGTTCAATCGCTCCATCTTTCTTAACGGTCCAACTATTCAATTGTAGATTTTTAGAAGCGGTACTATGTACGGTGATGATTTTCTTCCCCTGAGAAAGGTCAATATTCATGACCTCTTTTTCACTCTCACCACTATCGCTTAGTGGCAAAACCGATCCATCTCGCTGCACTTGCAAGCTGATCAGCTTCAGTCTTCCCTCCTTTGTCCGGATGGCAATCAAAAGCTGGTTCTCTCGAGTTTTTGTTATAGCAAGTTCAGTAGCAAATTCCTTGATGTCACTTCTTTCCCCATATCGCATAATCAAAGGTTGCGACATCAAAATTACCCCGAAATCTACTGGTGGGATTTCTTTTGTGTTTTTTACAAAGAGATGTTCTCAACATATGTTAAAAATGCGAGTATTGCCTTTTCAAATGCAACTTCTAGGTTGCTGATTCAGTAAATTCTACCATGATATTATCATAAGCACAAAAGCTAATTATCTAAACTCGGCATACCAGATGCTTACTCAGAGCATTTGAGGTGTTCTCATGGCTAAACGTGCTGGTCCAATGGATATCTACCCGCTACTTCCCCAGACAAATTGTGGTGAGTGTGGGGAGGCAAATTGCATGGCGTTCGCGACTAAGGCAGCAGAATACACACTTGGGATAAAAACGTGTACGCCCTTGTATCGTGAAAGGGAATATGCTGACAAGCGCGATAAATTAGAAGAGTTGATGCGTCCACCCGTCCGAGAAGTGGTTATTGGGAGTGGTGAACACAAGGTTTCGATTGGCGGTGAACTCGTTCTCTACCGGCACGACTTGCGGTATTTACATCCTACAGCGTTCTTTGTGGATATGGCTGATACAGCTGCACCTGAAGAAATGAAGAAACGTGTGGAAGAAATTGAGAACTGGACGTATGTGTATATTGGCATGAGTTTGCGCCTAGACGGCATTGCATTACGCTCAGTATCGGGAGATCCGAAGAAATTTGCCGAAGCAGCCAAACGATTGGGTGAATTAACTAAGTGGCCAATTATGTTGTGTTCGTTAAACCCAAAGGTGCTTGCGGCAGGTGCAGAAGCGTTACAATCCAAGCGCCCCCTTCTGTATGCTGCAACGAATGAAAGCTGGCAGGAAGTGTCAGAGATTGCTATGAAATATCAACTTCCTGTTGTAGTGTATGCTCCCGGTGACTTGAATGCGTTAAAGTCCCTAGCTTCTACTTTTGATCAGAGGGGACTTGATGTGGTACTCGATCCAGGTAATGAGTTTGGTGCAGCCTTGGGATCGACGATTGATGATTTCACGATGTTGCGGCGTGCAGCGACTCGAGAGGGTGATGAAGGTGTTGGTTTTCCGCTCCTAGCATCTCCGATTTCTGTGTGGGGAGATCATAAGGAGGGAGAAGCAGAAGAGCT
>JAEOSA010000178.1 GCA_016840595.1 Candidatus Hermodarchaeota archaeon
CATCTACCTACAGTGCATGAATTGGTTACACTGGGATGTAAGGCTCTATTTTAGCCTTATCTACGTTGATATCATTATGGGAAAAATGTGGTTTTGAACTAACACGGCTTTACCGAGATATACGATTACAGATGAGTCTATTTTACAAGGGCTTTCAAGAAAAAGAAGAGAAAGGGCTCCTTGGGAGCCCCTTATTCAACCAGAAATTTGTAGGTTGAATTTGTGTTATTAGCCACTTCTACGTCGGCGAATAAGTAACACAATGACGAGTATGACGAGGATTAGTATCACAATGCCAAGGATTAGCAATAGCGGATCGAAGGGTAGCGGAGGCGGTGCAATTATCGTCTTCGTTGCGGATCTTATTGGAAGGCTGACCACTTGTGTACTCGAATCGATGGCTCCATCAACATCAACGTCGGTGACATCAACAGAATATGTAGCTCCTTCTACAGCAGTAGTTGCAATGGTGAGAGCAATCAGAAAATGTTCAGTTTCCCCTTGGCTGACTAATACCGTAGGATCAAGGGTAATTGTCTGTGTTGCTTGACCCAGACCTGTTCCCACTAGTTCATCAGTAGCATCATATACTCCATTACCATCAACATCCAAGATGATTAGTACAGCAATTACGTGAGCTGTGTCTCCCCTAGTAAATGAGAGGGTAATGCCTTCAACAGTGAAGTCTTCCCCAATGGCAAACAAGTCGAGTTGGAGTAACACGTTCGGAGTTATTCCGTTGGGAGCCCAATCATGATTGCCAGGCGAGTTATCACCAACGGATGCTACGACACTTCCAACCATTGTCTTGACTGCAGACGTATATGGCGGACCTGGAAGATTCAAGGTTAACCCGGAGGTTTGTCCTAAGGCACGGATTTGCGTGACGTTGAACTGGAATGTTTCTCCGGCAGTCGCTGTGAAAGTCAATTGATACACAATCAGGAAAGCATGGCTTTGACCCTGTGGGATTGTATGACCTGAATCCAATTGGAGAGTACCATTATCAGAAGCATAGACGCCACTATCCAAAATTGATTCAGTGCCACTATCATAGAGACCATTCGCGTTTTGATCGTAAATCAGGTCGACTTCTGCGATGTCAGTACTATCATCTGCTGTACCATAAGCTGCAAGGGTGAAATTAATTTGGGTTAATCCTTCGTTAGTTGCAGTAACGTTGACTTGCAGCATCTCGTTATAGGGGTCAGCATCTGGATCGAAATAGTTGCCATGATCACCTGGAGTATTTCCACCCAAGCTAGAGTTTCCTAGAGGGTAGAATGCAACATCGTCAAAGAAGATATCTCCCCAGGTGATGGCATCACCACCTATTAGTGTAGCCCGTAAGACAATTGTTACTTGGGCGGTTCCAGCGGGTGATGTTGCGATGTGGTAGAGTTCGAACCAGATTGCTTGGGGAACATTGACGGGTGCTGTGAATGCTATTCCAAGCGGGGTTCCACCGCTATCTTCCCAAATTACACCAATGTCAACGAACAGGTTTGGAGGGGTTGTCATGAACACCCAGGCTGAGAGGTTATACGTGGTACTAGGATATACTGGGATTACGGCTAATTGACTCCACTCGGCATGGTCACCAGGTTCTGCTCCGTTGGGTGAGTTCACCATGATACCTGCTGATTCTGCTCCAGTATGGGGAAATCCTGTTGGATACAGCCAAATGAAATCATCAGGCGGATCAAGCGTTGTAGTGAAAACCCAGTTATTCGGAAAGACAGGTGGCCCTGCACCAGGGGCTTCAAATCCGGGGTTTAAAACAACCGGGAATGACGCTGCAGCTACTAGTGCTGTTCCGGAAAGCAAGGTAAGAAGGAGACATAGGCATAGCCCAGTAAGTATCTTTGAGTTTACACCTTTCTTTGAAACCATTATCATCTACCAATTAATTCCCAAAAAAGGAAATTTTCTAAATCTATGTTAAGACGTCATTATAAGCATACCCTTAAACACCAATTTGGAAGTCTCAACTATTCAACAAATACGCATATGATTGGTTTTTGGTTCCGGGTACTCTACGCGTATGTTTAAATAACCGGGTTTGGTGCATATTAAGCAGGTTTGACTTGCGGTTTTGATGGGAGGTTTGTGGTTCTTCGATTTTGAGAAGGCTTCACATCATTAGCAGGTCAACATTAGGGGATAAAACATGAAAATTACGAAAATATTTTCCATTGTTTTGCTCACTTCGTTCTTTGTTACATTGACACCACTTAGTTTCCCAGTAATTTCTACAGAATCTATGTTTTCAACTGCATTCGCTCCTCCAGTCCCTTCACCGGACGGTCCCAGCATCTTAGCATATGTTGAATTCGCAGATAACAGTAGTGATGGCGAAGTCTACAAAACCCGAAACGTTATCACCAACACCTATGGTTCAGATTTCACATGGACAAATCTTTCAGACTGGAATAATCTGGAAGAAGCTCTCAAGTTCCACGATATTTTCCTGATCCCAGAACAAGAAAATGCCGCAATGGCTACTATGGATACAATTGGTACTGCATGGGACCCTATACTCCATGATTATGTCAACAGAGGTGGTATTGTCATCTCGTGCGATGGCTACTCTGTTCCATCCGGAGCGATTGGAGTCAATGGGCGGCTCATGATGTCTGCTGGGTTTATCAGCTTCATCGCTGCGTATGACCCAGGAGGACCCCCAATGATTATCGTGAACAAAATAGATACTAGTGACGCCCTCGGTCAAGGTACGGGAACATCATGGACTGAAACTAGTATGACCGTATCGTATGATGAAGTAACTTCAATCACGAAGGTTGTGAGTGCTGGCGATTATGTCGTTATGCACGATATGATCGGTAAAGGCCACTTCGTCATGATCGGCTATGACTATTTTACTGCTGAACCCAACTTTGAAACTATTCTTGCCAATGCCATTTGCCTTCACCGACATGTTGTCTTTGATGATTCACATACAAACGGCTATGAAATTGACATGGAGTTTTGGGGTTGGCGTGAAGATTTACGGGCTGCAGGCTTTGCAGTCTCTCAGATGGATACGTTCACAAGCGATTATCTGAATGCTAGTGATGTCTTAGTGATTGCTTATCCCAATGCCATCTATACTGGTGGAGAATTGACAATAATTGAAGACTTCGTTGCGCAAGGTGGTAGTCTCCTTCTGATAGGAGATTACAGCTCATATGCTGTTGAAGTAGATCCAATCGCCGAAGAGTTCGGATTTGATTTCGAATTAAATCCAGTTTCTCTAAATGATACTGATGATTACATTGCGGCAACGGCCTATTGGGTTGCTTATGAGGATACCAATCTCATCACACATCCGATTACCCAAGGTGTAACTAGAGTCGAGTTCTATTTGAGTAATGGAATAGTCAGAAAACCAGCTGAGGCTGTTGATGTCATCATTACTGACATTGATGGGACATCCTATTGGAGTAACAACACAGCTGCCCCAGGTATTCCAGTGTTCGCTGCTTTAGAGTATCTACGTGGACGAATTGTAATTTGTACTGATTTCAATGCCTTCGACAGTTCCAGCGATGCGGATGGTGATATGGACATGAACTACTATGATAGTGACAATGATGTTCTAGCCATGAACACGATCGAGTGGCTAGGTGAGAACCGGGCTCCAGTAGTGACAGTCCTTTCTCCAAATGGTGGTGAGACCTATACTACTGGAGTTGAAACAATCTCTTGGTCCGCGTACGACCCAAACAACGACCTCATCCATAGTTATACGGTCTCATATAGTCCAGACAACGGTTCTTCATGGTCAACCATTGCCTCTGGACTAACAGATACTAGCATAAGCTGGAACGTTACAGGTCTTCTATTTAGTCCACTCTCGCTCATTCGAGTCCAAGCCATGGATTATAGCATGACGGGAGAAGACATTTCAGATGGCGTCTTCGCGGTTGGAATACCGGAAATACCACCATTTCCACCAATTCCCGGATTCCCCCTCGAAGCTATCGCCCTTGGACTGCTTCTCAGTCTAGGTGCCATTTTCCTTGTACGACGTCGACGCAACAACCCGAAGTGAAATTCACAGTGGAGGCACTGCCTCCACTTTCTACTCTTTTTTAGCTAGGTTCAATTCCATTTTAAACAGTCGATGATGAAGTTTGTACTTCCGATGTGCCATTAACTTCGCAAGCTCTAAATTATCTTCGAAGGTGACACGTACATAATCGTAAGAAGGTAGACTGAAGGCACGAATTCCTTCAATGAAATCATCAAACGCTTCAATGACTTCTAAATTAAATGGATAAGCTCCTGGGAAGTCTGGTGTGAAACGACAAGCACCAATAATCTTCTGTGTTGTTGTTTTAAGAGTAAAAACAAAGAGATCATTTTCGAGCCACCTATGAATCTGGCTAGCTGGCATCGTTTCGGGATAAAGTGTGCTTATGGAGTTAATTTCCTTGCCACTGATTTCATGGCATGTATATCGACCTTGAGGTTGGATTGTATTAAAGGGTACAAAGTAGTGCCAGGTGGTTCCTACGGTGCGAAAGCCGAATTTTGTATAGAGTTTTTGAGC
>JAEOSA010000025.1 GCA_016840595.1 Candidatus Hermodarchaeota archaeon
TTTATGTAGACGACGTGTAGCTATTGCTCACCCGCTCTAACTGCAACCACGACCTTCTAGCCACCTAATAAACGTATTGATTTTCCGTGTCTCACTCAATGATGGTTAAGTATTCGCCTAAGTAAAGGGTGGCATCTTAAATGGAACTTTCCAGCTAGTATGACTTGTCCTGAATATCTTTAGGATGTGTGAATGTCTTGCTATCAATTCCAAAGCGTGTTTCCTACAGTATGGGTCGTACAGGTTCTTCGTTGCTATTGACCTTCGTTGATTTCGCCGGATTAAACGTCTATTATGCCTATTTCCTACTCAATCCGCTCTACGCAGGGCTAGCAGCTGCCTTCGGATTTATCGTAGTAGGACTCAGCCACTGGTTCATGGGATATGCAAGTGACAGAACAAAAAGCCGTTTTGGTCGACGTCGACCTTACATCATGATTGGAGCACCAGCCTTAGCCATCACGGCATTCCTTATCTTCATTCCCCATTGGTTCATTCCACCCTCCCCGAACCCTCCAGGCGACCCAGCTTGGCAAGCCATCAACTTTGTGTATTATCTCACGACGTTAGCCCTTTTCAAATTCTTCTATGCCTTTCTAGTAACCGCCTATCAAGCATGGCTTCCTGAGATTGCTGATCCCGATGAACGACCTAATGTTGCAGCAATGGAAAATACTGCAACTTGGATTGGCACTGGAGTGGGTATAGTCTTAGGGTTTCTCCCAAGCCTTCTATTCATCGCAGGAATTGGCATACTCACTCCAATAGGACTAGGTATTTTAGTAACGATATGTCTCCTGTGTTTTGTATTATACATACCTGCTATGCTCTTCGTACGAGAACGTCCTGGAATAAAAGTGATAGAACGGTCAATTGCTGCCGAAACAAAAACTGTCCTCAAGAATCGCAACTTTGTGAAATGGATTTTTGTGGTTGGATTCTGGTCCTTTACAATTATCACAATCACACAAATCATTATGCTAATGCTTGAGAGCGGGTTGGGCCTTGGATTAACAGAATTAATGGTGCCCATGATTGCATTCCTTGTTATCATCATGGCATTTCCATTTGTATTGTCATTCCTATTCAAACGCTTCAGTAAGAAAAGCATCCTTAGGGCTGCACTGTTGATTCTAGCCGCGATTCTGCCATTCACTGCTGTACTAGGCCTACCAATGTTTGGACCAGTGGTTTATCAAGTGCTGATCTTTGCCATTCCTCTGGCATGTTGTATCGCTGTCACTTATGTGATGCGTTATGTCGTTCTTGCCGATATTGCTCACAAAAATGAGCTCGAAACCGGTGAAGCACGAGCTGGAATCTATGAAGGATTCCAGGGAGTACCATTGAATGCCTTCCAAGCTGTTGGAACCACGTTTCTAGGGTGGTTCCTATTTGTGTTACAGGTCGACCCAGGACCTCCTCCTGTGAACTTCGGCTTCTTCTGGTGGGGCCCAGTGTATGCAATCTTTCTTGTGTTTGCTGTACTTGTACTCCAATTTACTGACATTGATCCAGACTTTTCAAAATATGATACTTCAGTGAAACCTGAAAACTCGTAAAGCGACGGATTGATCTCCGTTGCTTTACTTCCTCTTTTTTTCTTCACGGTCTAACATACGGTAGGTATGTGTTTGTTGTCGTTTCTTGTCGAGTCGAGTAAGTAACAGGAATCGTTCAATGGCTATGTCATCATCGATGTCTAAAGCGGATTCAACTGAATGATAGATGATAGGTGTTAGGTTAGCTTCTTCGAACCGGGTGCGATAGTTTTGAAGACTTTGATTTCCAAAGTATAATTCAATGGGAAGTGGTAGGGAGCTGAAGAGAATGTTTGTTCCTGTGCCTTTCCAGTCTTGAGCAATTACTGGCCTATGGGTGCGCTGACCGAGGGTTACGATTTCATCTAATGTTTCATTGGTGAGTAATGGTAAGTCAGCTAAAATAATAACAATATCTTGAACTCCATTTTCTGTCAGACGTTGAATACAGGCCATGAGCTCAGAATTAATTCCTTTAACTGTACTTCTATATGTTTCAACGTTATTTTGAGGATACGTAGGAGAGAAACTTTCATCGCAAGTTACAATTATACGCTGACTGATTGTATTCGCGAATTCTAGGGCTGTGAGAACATCTGTAAGCATTGCTTGAACAAGCACCCTACGGCTTGTGGTATCCCAATTTTCTGAAAGACGGTGTTTTGCTTCAGGAAAAAATCGGACAGGGATTAAAGCTACCGTGCTACTCAACTTCATCGTTCTCGTTTCTTCAATCACACATAGTATTCGTAGGGATCATATTGGGCTTCGGGTTTCCGTTTATTTATTTGAATGCGAATAAACCGATAAAGAAGAGCGAAGATGAATCCCCCGACAAAACCAAAGACATGGGCTCCATGGGCTACGCCACTTCCGAATGAGAGAAACATTTGAAAGAGTTCGAGAAAGAAGTAGATGATGATAATATTCCAAGCGGCTGTGGTTCGTCCCCCGTCCCCGTAGACACCAACTGGACGCCGTGGGAGGAGGTAGGCGTAAGCCGCCATGACACCAAAAATCGCACCCGAGGCACCGAGAGCAGGAATGAACATACCCATTGGATTAAAGACGATTCCCAAAGTTGCAGTAATGAGGACGTGACCGAGGCTACCAAAGATTCCCGCTACGAGATAGAGAGCAAGGTAGGAGAAAGGATGCATTTCACCTTCGACAACGGTTCCGAAGATGAAGAGAAAGTACATATTAATAAAAAGATGGAAGAAATCAGCGTGAAGAAAAGTACTCGTCACCAACGTGATGAGATTTTGACCTACAAGGATTTCAGCGGGAATCATTGTAAAGAACGTTGTGATCATTGGTATGACGTATTGCATCAGATGAATGAATGTGTTAAGGAGAATGAGCGTATACGTCATATAAGGTCTCAAGGATCGATAGGTGTACACATAAGTCACGTTGAGTCGTCTCCAAATGGAATCCTAGGTAGGGTCCCTGGCTTGGCTTCCAATTTTGGCTTATTATGCTTTGTGATTGAGTGATGGAAATAAGAAATATTTCAATCAACATTGAGGTATATTTTCCTGTGATATATGTTTACATCTAAAGTATAGCAAATCCAATACTTCAACTAATACCTGGTTTGAACTTACAAATCCAAGCCTTACTAAGGTTTTTTCGTCAGAAAAACATCTAGCTCGTAGCTGCGAATACGAGTGTTTTTGTACTTCGAATTGCTATCTTCCCATGTTCAGGGGAGTTCAATGCAATCTGCTGTCTACCCGAATAAAGCGGTATTCAAGACAGCACCAGTCATACAACTTCTCCTATTAGCGGTAATTACAATACTGCACCTACTTGCTTCTTTTACTTCGGTACAAAGACAATCTTTTCTAGTATTAGTATCGACTCAAGATCTTCTTCCGTCTACTATCAAAAACAGGTACAACGCTCCGATTAAGAGTGCCATATGGAAAACAACCCACACGTTTGGTTACTATACGGATGAAGATGGTTATGATCTGGTTGAATGTTTGAATGGAGGCTTTGCTATTGCTGGAACTACCACACGCTATGGTTGGGAGCTAAGGGCGGCGAGTACAAAGAACACTATCGGTACAGCGAGAAACATATGTGGAGGAGTAGATTGATTGAAATGACGCTGATTCCTCATATCCTCCAAAACTATATGGTTACGGCATCCTCGGATGGATTTGTTGTGTTAATGTTAGTGATATAAAATGGGAAGACGAATGAATGCTGCAAAACGCAAGTTCCTAAAAATAGTGTTGATGTCACTCATCCTAGCTTGTGTCGTCACTATCCTCTGGATAATAGTTGTTTCAGGAATGATTCCGCAGCAGATCATCTTTCGCATCTCCATTATTCCGCGCCAGATCATCTTAAGCATCTCCTATATTCCGTATGAGCTAATAATAATGGTGGGTGGTTATGTCTTATGCGCACAACTAGTCATTCTGATTTTCACCCTCCTTTACAGGAAGAACCCCGAATATGGAAAGGGTATCATAATCTTATCAGTATTTCTCGCTATGGCGTCTTATTTCATTGGAGGTTTCGCTGGACTCTCCACCTGGTTTCGAAGCGTTGGGGGATTTATGGGATGGCGTTTTACCATTAACGAATTCGTGATTATCTTTTGGAATCTTGGTAATCTTTGTATATTTGCAACCCTAGTTGCACTGGCGGTCATGTTGTTCTATAAAATCAAACAATTTAAATTGGGAGAAAAATCGAAGAATCCATGCGAGAATGAATGATTAAAATCTGTGATTCTCCTTTTTTCGAATTCGTACTTCAATTTATTTTATTGGCAAAATCTATAATCGATGCTTCTTTACACACAACACTTAGCCTTACTGGACTTTTTCCTCGGAATAGCGCTTACTCTTCTTGAAACTTAGTACCGTTATCTTAGCTGATATTCGAACATCAACTGGGTATTCTATTCTTTCTAGTATTATGTCATGTCAAAAAATAAGAAATATGAAGGCATGGTGTCATATACTCGGTATGTGATGAATAATGGCGTTACGTGATTTTCTTTACCCGCAGCTCGAAGTACGGTTATTGTTAGCTCGCGCTCTTGATGTTGACGAGGCCCAGGCTAGTCAAGGGACCCTATCCAAGGAATATGAAAAAGTGGCTGCCCGCATAACCATTTCAGTTCGAGATGCACAACGATTAGGTGTTAAAGAGGGCAATTTTATTGAAGTTAGCTCAAAGGTAGGAAATGTCGTTGTGAGATCTCAGTTAATGGAGAATCAACCCGAAGGAATTGTTGTGATGCAACCGAGTCCCTGGGCTTATGCCGTCATTGAGTCCATGGTTTCTAGCCAAGGAACCGACGTGATTATCAAACCAAGTAAGGGACCATTAACCTCCTCAACGAATCTTCCATAATCCAACAAGAGGGCAATGAAAAGAACTTAGAGATTCAGCTGGACTTTTTTGAAGATTTTTTCTTCGGTTCTGACCTCGATTCACTTGGTGCTTGTGTACTAGTCTTCTCATGAGCCTCTTTACGGAGAGCCGTGAAGAGAGGATCAACACGACCTCTCTCAAAGAGCAATCGTAACCGCCAATTCTTTTTAATAAACTCCTGAACTTTCTGGACGCGGTCTTGAGCTAGTCGGCGATTCAGTTTGGTTTCAGACCAATCTTCAGATTTGGTTTGGATCGGCACTGATGGTTTATCAGGGGGCGCTTTGATCATACGTTCATAGATGTTATTTTGAGGGGCTTCACGTCCAACTAGTTGATCATAAAAGTGTAGAGCACGACCCCGTTCCCAACCTCGGGCTTCTTCGATTTGAGAGAGTTGGTAACTATCGCGGGTGACTTTGAGGACTTGTTCAGGGCAAGCATTTTCACACGCGCCGCAGAAGACACAGATCTCTTTGTTGATGGCGATTTTGTCTTTATCTCCCGTTGCATAGATGGCTTTGGTGGGGCAGATGTTGAAGCAATTGACACAGCCTGTGGGGTCACATTTCTCTAAATTATGGATTTCAACATCCCCCGTGAGTGGTAGCGTTACATCTAGGGCTTCATAGGGGCATTTCAGGGCGCAGAGTGTGCAGTCGACACACAAGCCATCATCAATGGTCATGGAGCCTTCAACTTTCGGGTCCTTGATTTGGCGAGGGGGAGATTTGTCGCAAGTCACATGTACAGCATCGGATGGACAGATGGTTTCACAGAGTCCACAATAATCACAGTGAGTGGTATCAACCCGAATACTCACTGCAGGTTTGAAATCAGGGGGTTGAGGCTTTTCTTCGTGCCAGTAAATGGTAATGCATTCGGGGCAGAGTAGCTCACAAAGACCGCACCACGTGCATTTGTCTTCATCAATTTTGATAGAGCCGGTGGCTTCGGGTTTGCCTTTCGCCACCCGTTGAGCGGCTTTCGGGTCTTGATATTTGACTAGCTCAGTTTTGGGGGTAACCTTGAGGTCAACCGAGATTGCATCACGTGGACAAATCTTTGCACATAACAAACACGGTGCACATTTGTCCTCGTCGAGTTCATGTTTACCTTTCAAACGAGCATATTGAACATCTGCAGGGATATCATCAAAACGGGCTTCTATCGCGTTGAACAGGCATGCTGAATCACACAATCCACAAAACGTACATTTGTCCTCATCAATGAGCACGAGCGGGGCCCCTTCCATTCGACCAGCAGCAACTTCTTGCACGGGACCCAATTCGATAGCATCCCACGGACAGGGAATACAAAGGCTGCAGCCAACACATCGGGTTAGGTCATACTTTAGCTTCTTATTGAGCAAAGACGTTTTCCAGTTGTATTGAATGTTGGTTTCATTGAGTATCTCACTTGTAACCTTAGGGCGCTCGCCCACAGTGATTCGATCTCGGTGTGTTTTTGTCATTAACTAGACCCTTGGCACAAGTATTCCTATCTAGCTTTCCAATTGTTCACCTTTAACGCTTGTTGCCGTCCTAGACCTTTTCTTAATTTTCGACTCAACAATCCTTTGACTAGGGAAAAATTCTATGATTTCTTTAATTTAAATCCACATCGAGGACAGTAATCCCGTTTCTTCAGCCATGACAACATCTCATGGGCATGCGATAGGTTCCTACAACCGGGGCAAAAAATCACTACATCTTCATTGGAGATGGGGTTATCACAGAACAAGCATCTGTGAAGGAGCTCTGAACAATGGGGGCATCTCATTTCCTTCCTATCTGAAATGGTTCCACATTTTCGGCACCGCTTATAACCCGAAATAATCGGAGTGAGCTCTTCGATAGTTCGTGGTAAAATGAAACTCTTCTGAAGTTGCCGTTTAGAAGTCCGCGTCTCAATATATCGAAGACTTCTCTTACTTCGTGTAAAAATGAGAGCAACCAGTGTGATGATGATAACTCCAATAGTTATGCCAAGAAAAATGAGTTCAAAATTGGGGGATACAGGTAAGGGCGAAGTATCTGGTACACTAATTACCCAGATATCTGTTCCAACATTGTCTTCTTGGTTTGGTTCAGTAGTTCCTGCGATGATAAAATCATGATTTGGAGTCTGAATGATTGACCAGCCGATTTCTTTACCAACTCCACCATATCTCTTATTCCATTCCACATTCCCAAAGGAATCTAATCGAGCTACCCAAAGATGCGTTTTTGTACCCAATTGAGTTTGCTCAATAATAAATCCTGTAATGGCGTACCCACCACTTTGACACCAAGTGATTGAATAAGCTTCCTCAGTGTAGAATCCTCCAATGGTTGTGTTCCACAAAAAGCTACTATTTGCATGGAGACATAATACGAAAGCATCAAATCCCCCATAAAGGAGGTTCTCTGTTATCCCAACAATTACCAATACTTCTCTCGCTCTTAGAATTATATCATAAAAAATATCATTTCTGGTTCCTCCAAAAGTTTCGTCCCACTGCATAGACCCATCATAATAGATGTTAAGGACCCATCCATCCTGACTTCCTGAATCTATGTTGTATCTGCTTCCAGCTAATACAAATTCACCATACACAGGCCGATAAACAATTGAGTAGCAGATATCGTTCCCATCTGAACCATAAGTTTGGTTCCAAAGATATTCTCCTTCGTCGGTTGTTCGGACGAACCAGAAATCCAAATCACCTCTTTCAGAATTTGTAGTATATCCAACAAATGCAAAGCCGCCTAAACACTCGACGATAGAATAGGCTTGTTGGGAAGCATTTGTTCCAATAGTTTGAGTCCATGCAACCGATCCATTTGTGTAAATCCGGACTAAATAGGCATCAAAATCCAACAGGGTTCCATTTGGCAATTGTTCTTGGGTGTACCCAATTATCGCATAACCACCAGATTCACATTCAATTGCCTCTTGGGCGGTTTGTGCCCCATCACGTATTATGATATTAGTCCATTCTAACTCTCCAGTTTCATTGAGGCGAATTAGTATAACATCAAGAGTTCCTTCAACGCTGGTTGAGCCAGTAATTAAGTAACCACCATCAGAACATCGAATAGCGGAGTATGCGGCGTCATGACTACTGTTAGTTCCAAATGTGTAACTCCAAATGAGATCAGGATTTCCTAGGTTTATGTCTGACTGGAAGGATTGTGCATTATTGGTAATGAAACGATGCGATGAGGGTAAAAAAGCCATTAGAAGGCATACCATTACGATACACAAAACCTTCCGCAATCTCGCCAACTCATTCTCAATTGCTGAGCTATTTTGGATTACTTTTGCATTTAACTATGATGATAACGGAAATCGATTCTAACGACTTTTCGTGCTAACAGTTAGCTCAACGCCCAAAGGTCCCAAATCAGCGATTTTCTTCACAAAATCTGAAACGAGTTCTACCAGCCGACCTCCTTCAGATGCTGCTGTACCCTCAAGATAAATTCGGTCTGGATTAATTCCCATCTCAGTTAGTATGGGTAGCATATTTTCTACTCGGTTTTTGGTTTTCATCATTCCAGTTCGGTAATGGCAATCATGTTCGTGACAGCCCAAGATTGCTACACCATCTGCCCCTTGAGAGAAAGCTTCCAAAATGAGGAGTGGGTCAAGACGACCACTGCATGGGACGCGTATTGGAATAAATTGAGGGGGATAACGTAGTCGATTGACCCCAGCACTGTCTGCCGCCGCATAGGCGCACCAGTTGCATAAGAAACCAATTACAATAGGTTGGAGAGGGTTGTCCTGACACGCAATGTCTACTGCGGTCTTTAGTTGTTGTCGAGTATATCCAGGTAAATCCAAAGCGCCTGTTGGACAAGCAGCCACACAGGCACCACACCCAGTACAGGCGAGTTCATCGATGAGAGGAATATCAGAGCCCTCAAAGGATATCGCATTTGCATCACAGGTTTTTTCACACAGTCGACAACTTTCACACAGTTGAGAATTGAGAATTGGAGCTTGAACTTCAAGAGAGATCTTTCGTCGGTGTAGTAATGTCGAGACTTGAGCAGCAGCTAAACCTGCATGGGTAACCGTGTCCGCAATATCCTTAGGTCCTTGCGCATTCCCTGCAAGAAAGATGCCTGCAGAATATGTACCTGTAGGATTCAATTTGGGATGCTTTTCCAGGAAAAAGTTATTCTCATCCAATGGAAGATTCAAAATTGTTGCTAGTTTCGGGTTGGTGGGTGCGGGATCGACTCCAACACTGAGCACAACGAGATCGACAGGTAACTCGATTGGTTCACAAAGCTCAGTATCTTCTGCTCGAACCAACAGTTTCCTGGTTTGTGGATCTTCTTCGATTTCAGCCACACGACCTCGGATGAAGTTAACTCCATGTTCGCGTGCGGCACGTTCATAGAGCTCTTCAAATCCCTTCCCAAAGGTTCGCATGTCAGTATAGAAGATGTAGACATCGGTGTCAGGTTGGGCGAGTCTGAGTTGCACAGCTTCTTTGACTGCATATGTACAGCAAATGCGTCCACAATAGGGTCGTCCGATTCGAATATCCCGACTACCCACACACTGTACAAAAGCTACTTTTCGTGGTGGTTCACCATTTGATGGTTGGATGACTGTTCCTTGAGAAGGTCCAGAAGGATTCAAGAGGCGTTCTAGTTCTGGGGCAGTAATCACATCTGTGTAACGCTCATAACCGTATTCTTTCAGGTTTTCAGGGTTAAAGGGTTGAAATCCCGTTGCGATCACTATTGCTCCGACTTTGAAAGTATGGTCTCGGTCTGAATCCTCAAAGCGAATCGATTCCTTTTCACAAACTCCGACGCAGGATTGACAGCCGACACAAGCGTCCATGTCAATATAGGGAGCCAGGGGAACTGAACTAGGATAGGGTCGGATAATTGCCTTCTGAGTGCCTAATCCATAGTTATACTCATTGGGCTCATCGATTGGACAGATTTCTATGCATTTGTTGCAGCCATTACAGGTTTCTAAGTCTACATATCGAGGTTCTTGATGGATTTTGACTTCATAGTCCCCGGGTGTGCCTTGGATACCGGTGACTTCACTGAGGGTCAGCACCGTAATCTTGGGATGGGTAGCCACTCGGGTTAGGAGAGGGCCGAGGATGCATAAACTGCAATCTAGGCTCGGAAATAGTTTATCCCATTTGGCCATATGTCCGCCCAAGAATCCTGATTGTTCTACCAGTATCACTTCGTATCCGGCGTCAGCAAGTTGGATGGCGGAAGTAGCGCCTGCTACTCCTCCCCCAATGACAAGTACGCGTTTTGTAATTGGGGTATCAATAGAGTGAATTGGTAGGCTGTGTTCAGCCATTTTTATTGCTGCATCTATCATTAATCGCGCCTTGGAGGTGGCAGCTTCTGGATGATCCCAATGGACCCAGCTACATTGCTCACGGATATTGGCGATGACAAGATGTCCCCGGTTAAGTCCAACCTCTTCGACGGTTTGACTCATCAACTCGCCATGCAATCGAGGTGAACAGGCGGCTACAACTACGCGATCGACGTTGTTTTCTTGAATCGTATCACGAATTAGATTTAGACCCTGTTCAATGCAAAAATGGGCATCATCATTAACAATGATGTTTGGCTGTTTTTCATAATGCTTTTTCAACTGATCAATGTCTATTATGGTTTTGATATTTGATCCACAATGGCAGAGAAATAGGGCTGTTTTGTGTGGGGATTTCTTTGAGGGTTTCTTGCGTGCGGTTTTAGATTTACTTTTTGTTCCCTTCTTTGTTGCTGGTTTAGCCAAAGATGCCACCGCACAAGTTTACCATGTTTCGATGCTGCTTTTCAAGTTATAACAGTTCTTACCTTACTATCTTCTAATTTAATTATTAAGGCAATCTCTACATCAAAGCATTAGTTGCTACCGAACAGATAAAGGGGTTAGAATCATCAAAAATAGGATGACGAGTGTGTCGTGGTCGAATGGCTGAGCAAAAACTCACTCCCATGCTGGTATACAAGCTTCTTCCTCAAACTAATTGTAAGAAATGTGGGATGACCTGCATGGCTTTTGCCACTCGTCTTGCCCTGCGAGAAGTCGAATTAAAAGAATGCACACCTCTTTTCGAAGAAGATCAATACGCAGATCAGCGAAATCAACTCACTGAGCTTATCACTCCACTTCTAGCTGCAGAAGAAACCGGTGTTGCACTTGATGACACCAAATGTACAGGATGTGGCAACTGCGTAGTGGTGTGTCCTGTCGATGCAATCGCAGAACCAGATACAGCATCAGGTAAAGCCGCGCGATCAAAAGACACGGTATTTCGCGTTGAAAATGGCATTGCAAAAATCATTAACCTCGAAAAATGTCGACGATTTCCCCCTGAACGCATGAATTGTCGGGTGTGTGAACAAGGCTGCTATGTGAAAGCCATTGAAATCTGGTAAGCCAAATAATGAGGAGTCGAAGATTCCATGCAAGATACGGTTTGCTGTGGTTGTTCAGTGGTGTGCGATGACGCAGCTGTTTCTCTCAAGAAATCTGAACTCCAATCTTTAGGGCTCTGTACATTAGGCCACGCCTATTGTGCCTCCATTCGAAGTAAAACCCGATTAACCAAACCCCAGGTAAAAATCGGAACGGGAAAACAAAAGTCTGTATCGTTATCTACAGCATATGAACAGGCCATATCCATTCTTTCAGAGAGTAAACGACCACTATTGTTGGGTTGGTCCAATAGTCCTTCCGAAGTTACGAGCTTGGGTATTTCCTTGGCAAAACGTCTGAAGGGCGTTTTTGATAGTACGGCTAGCTGTGAGTATGGACGGCTCTTAGACTACAAGCTTGAAGGAGGGGAAGCCAACAAAGCGACGTTAGAAGATGTGCGTAACTTTGCGGATTTCATCGTCTATTGGGGAGTCAATCCTGCAGAAAGCCATCACCGGCATGCAAGTAGATATACGGTATTCCCCAAGGGAGCAAATATTCCCGAGGGGCGTGAAAGCCGTGTTATTGCTGTTGTTGACATTCGCGAATCTGAATCGATGCGACTAGCAAACCATCAACTCATTCTTGATCCAAGAAACGGTGATGAACACTTCCTCAACGCCTTACTCAACGAACTCAAAGGCACCCTCGGAACCCCACCAAAACAGGTAGGTGGAATCCCCGCAATCGAATTTCTCAGCTTTTCCAAGCAAATCAAAGAGGCAGAATATATCGCCATTTTCTACGGCAATGGAGTATTACACGCACCTCATCAATCGAATACACTTCCCCTTCTAGCCAAGGTCGCAAACCGACTTAACAAGAAAAAACGACCGTGTATTATCTTACCGATGGTCTCACTCTGTAATTCAACTGGAGTAGTTAAAACGAGCTTAGAAGAAACTGGGCTTCCATTTTTAGTCGATTTCACTTCACAAACGCCAATACCCTATCCATCAGTGCAAGAGGGATTACGAAACAACGAGTTTGATGCAGCTTTAATTGTCGGATGGGATGCGCTCAGCTTTCTTCCAGGACCCATTGCAAAATCGCTTCAAAGTATTCCAATCATTTCATTATCCACCCAACCTACCATGACCACACGGAAATCTGTGGTCACTCTTCCCACTGCCCTTACAGGAGCAGAAGCCGATGGAACCGTGTATCGTATGGACGGTGTAGCAGTCCCACTCAAACCCTTTGCAAAAGCACCACAAAACATCCCTACTGAGCATCAAGTACTAACACACTTTCTCACCAAACTCAAGTAATATCATCAGTCTGGATAATGGAGAAGGCTTTAAGCACACTCAACAAGTACCTACGCCCAATGGGTGAACCTGATGAAAATAGCAGTTGCTGGTAAAGGGGGTGTCGGAAAAACCCTTGTTGCAGGAACTCTCGCACGATTCTTAGGAAAGGAGGGAATCCAAGTCTTAGCCGTTGATGCCGACCCAACACCAACACTAGCATCAGCACTTGGAGTCTCTGCCGAAGTGGCCGAACAAATCATACCACTCACTGAAAATGATGAACTAGTCGAAGAACGCACGGGGATGGATCGTAAAACCTACGGCAGAATGTTCAAACTAAATCCACATGTCTCAGATCTTGCAGAGAAATTTGGTGTTCCTGCGCCGGATAACGTCACTTTACTTATTGCTGGAACCGTTACAATTGGTGGAGCAGGATGTATGTGCCCTGCAGGCGCCCTTTTGAAGGCATTAATCCGACACCTCATCGTGGGAAGCGATGAAGCCTTTGTTATGGACCTTGAAGCTGGTATAGAAAACCTTGGACGCGGAACATCACGGGGAATGGATGCACTCATTACCGTTGTTGAGCCGGGACAAAGCTCGATTTCCACCGTTGCTCGAATCAAGAAACTCGCTCATGACATCGGTGTTGACACAGTCTTTGGTGTTGCGAATAAAGTCATGGACGAGATGGATGAAGAAGCAATCAGGTCCACGTTAGACGAACTGCAAATCCCCTTGTTGACTGTTATTCCCTTCGATAAAGCCATCCGACATGCCAACCTTATAGGCAAAGCCCCCATTGACCATGCTCCTGATTCTCCTGCAATCCAAGCAATCCAGACCCTAATCCCAGAGATTCGTGCTAGACTCAATAAAGCGAATACCTGAACAAACGTCAACAAGAATTCTAATCGCTTTACATTTCCTTTTCTATTTTAATAGGCTCATAAATGTCGATTTATATAGTAGAATAGAATACAGTTGGTCTACATTCGTCACACTCTGAGGAGTTGAGAAGAATGGCTAAAGAAGAATACAACATGGTCCTTAAGATCACATTCTTAATCCACATCGTTATAGGAGCAATCTTTGGCATTGGTCTCTACATTATCCCAGAAATGTTTCTAGCATTATTTGCAATGGGGTTCCTTGACCCATCAACACGAGTACTCGGTGCAGCGTTACTAGCGTTGACTATTGGTTCGGTGCTTGCATTGGCCTCAAAGGAATGGGTACGCGTTCGTATCATCGTAGAAGTGGAAATTTTCTGGTGCATTCTTGGTTTGATTGGCGCTGTCGTTCACATGTTCCTGGCTCCCATGTACTCAATGCTTGCCGGGATCCTCATAATCGCGGCTCTAGCAATCCTACTCTTCCTCTTCCTCATCGGATACTTCATCCAAGTACGAGACTAATTACCCATCATACCGTCTGATGGGCCTGGCTCCTATCAGGCGCTCCCTTTTTTCTTAATAATCAGTCGTATCAAGAAAAATAATAATTACCAACGAGTAACTCTCATTGTGAAACCCGATGTCAGTTATTGCTTGGAGTAATTTCCTAATTCTAAATATCGTTACAGTATGCTGCTGGTATTTCTATATGCTTAGTGTCCAACCAGTCACGCGAGCAGAAAAATTTGGGAATCAAGCCTGGAAGATGGCAAAAAGGCTTCGAATCATCACTGGTATTCTTATGGGTGTCATGACTGTCAACATGATTCTCTGGCTATGGTTTCCCATTCCGGAACTCGATTGGTCAGTCCACCCATTCTGGCTTTTCAGCATTCTCATTGGCGTAATTCTTGCGATTGTTTTCACTCCTATTTGGATTAAAGGTGTTATCGATGCTGGGAAAGAAGCTATGGAGCCCTCCCAGTCTACTGAGATGTTTGGAGGAATTTACAACTATATCCGACATCCACAAACAGTGGGTGAAATGCCCTGGTTTGTCATCATTGCCCTCTTCATTAACTCTCTCTTTCTAACGATTTGGGCAATCATCATGATTATCATTGTTACTCCCATTATCATTCATTTTGAAGAAAAGGACTTGATAAAACGGTTCGGTGATGAATACCGAGAATATCAAAAGCGTACGGGAGCCGTTTTTCCGAAGCTCAGGAAGCAGAAGGATTAGCGAAGTCTGAGCTTACCCAAAGCTTTTCGTAGCCCCTAGAACCATTGTACCGACAGGTGAATACTATGAGAGCGATTACTAATGCAACGATTCTGTGTCCCGTACAGGGTCGCATCGAAAAAGGTACGGTTCTCTTTGATAAAGGAAAAATCGTCGGAGTCGGAAAGTCTATCCCCGTTCCAAGTAAAGCCAAAATTATTGACGTCGAAGGACAATATGTGCTACCGGGATTCATCGATGCTCATTGCCATCAGGGACTCTTTGATGGTTCTATTGGACCTATGGGTCAAGACGGTAACGAAATGACAACACCCATCACTCCCGAAATGCGAGGGATGGATGGTTTCAATCCTTTTGAAAAATCCCTCACAGAAGTAATCCGCGGAGGTGTCACCACCATCAATACAGGACCAGGGTCAGGTAACGTAATCGGTGGCGAGTGTTTCGTTATAAAACCCATTTCCGGCACTGTCGTTGATGAAATGGTCGTACTTTCCCCATCAGGGCTCAAAATCGCCTTAGGAGAAAATCCAAAGCGAGTTCACGGAAGTGAGAATAAACGAATGCCCCAAACGCGCATGGGTGTTGCTGCGTTAATTCGGAAAACTCTCACTGATGCCCAGAATTATCTAGAAGCATGGAAAGTCTACGGAGCGAAATCCAAACACGCCAAAAAGAAAGGTGATCCACCCCCGAAAACGCCAGAGCGAAATTTAGGAATGGAAACTGTCGTAAAGGT
>JAEOSA010000026.1 GCA_016840595.1 Candidatus Hermodarchaeota archaeon
AGTTGAAGGCCTTTCATCCGAGCCATTAGTTTCTTAATCGTGGATTCGCGTTCTTCAGGTGTCATGATGATGAGTTGTTGAACTAAGGCCTCTTTGTCATCTTCGCTAATCATAGTAAACTGATTTAGCCCCTCACGGAGTACCGCAACCAAGGTTGCTTGCTCAGATGGACTCAGACCAGGTGTTAGTGGGGCTTCAGCTTCTTCAGCTTCGCCTTCGACTTCGGCATCACCAGTTCGTAGGTAATCAAATCGACCTTCAGCCATTTGACGTTTCATATCTTCCATGAACCAAACTCGGTCCTTGGCAGGAATTTTCTTCATCTGCTTGAATAGTTCCTCTTTTTCTTTTGCGCCTAATCCTTCAAGCTGTTCAAGTTCTACCAACACATCCTCATCTTCTGAACGACGTTCAGCAGGTATTGTTGTTGTTGGGATAACCACCGGTTGAATCGGAACATCTAGGGTCGAATACGAGGGGGTAATCATTGATACAATTTGGTTATCGCGATCTGAAATCCGAGTTAGATCACCTTTAGAAAGGGAAGGAACTTTCCCTTGATCAATTTTCTTGGTCATCTTTCGCATTCTTCGAACGATCCAAGGAATTGAGTAGACTCTTGCATATGCAAGCCAAGCCAGTAGGACAATAATCAAAACGACTCCTAGAACTGCCCCTGCTTGAATTGCTGTCCGGAAGAGGGGACTTAGGCTCACGACTAAAGTCATAGTATCCTGAGCTTGTGCATACTTCGGAGCCGCTAATGATTCGATGGTAACCGAATATGTTCCCTCTGTTAAGACCGATAACCCAGGGAGAGTGTAGGTGCCATCTCCATTATTGAACATCGGTCTTTGATGTATGCCAATCGCGGGGATTGATACGAATAGCGTAGCATCAGTAATGACAATATTATGGTAAGTATCGTAGAATGTCACATGAAGGGTAAATGATTCTCCAGTGGTGATACTAAGGGTATCATCGAGACCGATGATTTCTGTGCGTACGGGAATAACAGTCAATTGGAATAGTGGGGCATTCGCTGTTTCGAAATTGTGTCGAGTTAACGTTATTGAGACACCATAAATTCCTGGTGTCACATCGGTGAGGTTAATACTGGCAAAATACAATCCATTGGAATATTGAAGTACACCAGTTCCATACTCCCATGCGTATACACCAGTAGCACTTGTAACCGGATTTCCATCACTGTCGGTGAAATTCAGATAGATCCATAGGATATCGCCACGTGGGACTTCCCAAGAGGTTCCATTCAATGGAATGAGTATGCCTTGTTCATCAAGTTCAGCTTGAATTTCTGTAATGTCAAGGTTCGTTTGGCGTGGTTGGATGTTTAACCCGATAGTAGTCATGGCATATTGGTAACCCTCATGGTCGCAAGAGAGGGTTAATTCATAAACACCAACTGAAAAGATATCGCTTGGGAGGGAGATGTTATACCAGCCCGGAGTTCCGGTGGGTAGTAAGGTTCCATTGATGGTTCCCCAAATGTATTGAATGTTGGCTCCTGTAATGTTGAGTAGGTTATGGTCGTAGAAGTGGGCACGTACGGTGAAGTTGTGACCCCAATCAACATTGATTACAGGCGTATCACATTCAAGGTATGCAGGCATAACGATTAAAGAAACAGAGATAGTTCGGAGCTGTTCAATGACATTTTGGTGACTAGCAGTGATGTAAATTGTATATTGGCCAGCATCTAAACCTGAAGAGTTCAGAATGCTTTCGAATGTCCAGCCACTAATATAGGAGAGGGTTCCGTTACCTCCGGCCCAGTTGAAATAGACTGTTGCGTTAGGTAGAGCGGATCCATAGATGGTACTAAAGTTTGCACTGATTTGGAATGAATCTCCTGCAACCACTGAAGATGCTGGGCCACTTACTGTTAGCACTGAATCGATGGGTATGATAGTGAGCATAACGATTCCAATGCTGGTTTGGTAATTGGGAAGATTGCTGGCTTCGATGGTTACGAGATAGGTGCCAACAGTTTGATTTGCAAAGAATGTGATATTGTAGATTCCACTTCCAACAAACGTCATATTGACAGGGGATAAACCAGCCCAATAATAGGTGGTTTTTGTATCATTCATAAGGCGACCATATTCATCTGTGACTCTAACAGAGATATTCACGAGGGTCTGATATTCAGCAACCCATGGAGAAGTGGAAAGAACTTCAACATAGAGTGGTAATGGATTAACTGTAAATTGAACTTGCTGTTCACTGGTTTCATAGAATGGTTTTGAGAAACGAATTGTAAAGTTGGCAAGTCCAATATCCTCTGCGGAACTATCGATTTGAATGAGATAGGTCCCATCAGGATAGATTTGAACAAGGGACCAAGAAGGCCAACTTAACCAGAGTGTGACAGTTCCATTGGATAGGACAACATCATGATCGATGTCACGGTATGTCGCATTTAGATAAAGTAAGTCACCCCAGAATACTATGCTGTCGAAGTCTAGTTCCATAGATGTGTGTATAGAGCGTACGTAACCATTGACAGGGAGTGATTGATTTTGATAATAGGGTGTGATGTTAGGCCAAGTGATATTGACAACGAAGGAGTACCACACATTCACTTCGAGGAAGTTATGGGTTCGAATTGTTATGAAATAGCCATCATACCCGTTGTTTAGCATTAGAATGGTATAGTTCAGCGTAAGTGTTGGATGTGAAGAGCACCCAACTGTGATGTAGACATTCCCTGTTACATTATGGATTGGGTCGGTTGTAGCGCTGTCATTGTAGAAAATCGTAAATGTGAGATCCTCGGTGAAAGGCACAGGCTCAGGTGAGGAATAGGAAACCTGAGTATCTCGGCCATGCAAAGTAAATTGGACGTTTACAATCTGTGATTCGTAGTGCAGTTGGTTCAATGTAATCTGAACCGAAAAACTACCAACATCTCGACTCGTCGTATTGAGTTCAATAAGATAGGTTCCATTAAGCAGATCATAGATCGTGAAATAGCCTAGATCCCAATCTGTACCTACAGAAGCGCCGAGTACATATCCACTGTGTTCAAGGTCAATGTAATCGATTTGTATGGTGAGGTTAACACCCCAGGGATGTGAAGTGACGTATAAGGGATTGGTATCCGTATCAGTTTGAATATCCCGTAGAGTGATTCTAACTTGGAAACTTTGACCAGCATAGTGAATTCTGCTAAGGGATACGAGTGCTATGTGGAGACCATTATTTCGGCAGGTTGTGTTGAATTCAATGACATAGGTGCCATTACCAAGTAGGTAAATCGTGTAATAACTCGCATTCCAGTCAGTGATAGCAAAAGCGCCAGCTACATAACCACCATGATCGATATCTAAAAAGTTGATTCGAACTGTAACATTGTCACCCCATGGATGGGATGGAAACACAGAGACATCAACCTCAAAATCAGTCTGGATATCTCGAAGTGTAAGGTCAACCTGAATATTCTGACTGCCATAATTGAGTAGAGTGACAGTGATTGTTATTGAATGACTGCCAACCTCACGACAGGTCGTATTCAACTCAATCAAATATGTTCCATTGCCCAAATCGTAGATCGTGAAATAAGTGGCATTCCAATCAACGCCAATTACAGCACCAGGGATATAGACTCCGTGATCCAGGTCAATATAGTCAACCTGGATTGTGATATTATCTCCCCAGGGATTGGATGGAATATATGCAGGATCAACAGAGTAGCCAGTTTGAATTTCTCGAAGTGTTAGATCAACTTCGATTATTTGAGTGAGATAATGGAGTCGGCTTAGTGTAATCTCGATGGTATGACTCTCTATGATACGGCAAGTCGTATTGAGTTCAATGAGGTAGGTTCCATTCCCCAAGTCATAGATAGCAAAAAAGCTTGCATTCCAGTCTACACTGATAATTGCCCCTAGCACATACGTTGTATGATCTTGATCCAAATAGTCAATTGCTATAGTCGTGTTGTCGCCCCACGGATGTGACCATATGTAGCTCGGGTCAGCTGTAACATCTGTTTGGATATTTCGTAGAGTTAGGTCGATTTCGACATTTTGTGTAACATAGTGTGTGCGGCTAAGGGTGATTAAGATTGTATAACTCCCAACCTCACGACAGGTAGTATTGAATTCGATAATGTATGTCCCATTACCAAATAGATAGATTGTGTAAAACGTTTCATTCCAGTCTGTATCAACTTCAGCAAAGGGGATATATCCGCCATGGTCGAGATCCATATAGTCGATACGAATAGTGACGTTATCGCCCCAAGGTTGTGAAGGAACGTACAATGGATCTGCTTGATAATTGGTCTGGATATTTCGCGTCATGAAGTTCTGAAGAGTCATGAAAGTTTGATAATGGGATTTACTTGCGTAGATGTGTATTGTGTAGCTTCCCTCTAATCGGCTTTCGGTTCGAATTGTTAAAGTGTACGCTCCAGTGGCAGGATTATATACGAAACTCCAATAGAATTCATCCCAATCACATGTAATCGTGGCATCGGGAATTGGGATAAAACCATGATCTGTATCATTGAATGTTAGGGTGAGGGTAAGGGTGTCGCCCCAAGGAACAGAAGAACCTGGTGAAATAGATACAATATACAGAGCCGTTAAGATGTCACGAACCTGGAAGGAGACTGCAACTTGGGCGGTATCATAATGAGTCTTATTCAACACGAAAGTAAGTGTGTAACTCTGTGTCCCTGTTGAAACTTTGGTAGTATTGAGAATTATTGAATAAGTTCCATCACCGAGAAGGACAATCCAGTAATCGACGTTTTCTATGTTATCAAACCAGGTGAAGGAGAGAGAGGCACCATCTATGCCAATATATCCATGATCAGTATCATTGAATGATAATGTGATGGTAACATTATCACCCCAAGGTACTGAACCAGAAAGTGCGGATCCTGAGGCATAGGTTTCAATGTATCGAATTGTGATTTCCAAATACTGGTTTTGAGTTGTGTAATTTACCAAGCTGAAATATACTGTTACATCATAGATGGTTTCACTGATGTTACCCCAGAAGAGAATAGAGTAGGTCCCGTTCAGATAGTTGGTGACGGTGTATTTACCCGCTTCGTATCCTACTAAAAACACCGTTGCATCCGTGATGTATAATGGACTTGATGGCACTATATCTGTGAAATTAAAAGAGATCGTGAAGTCATCATCATAAGGGATTTCTACTGAGGAGCGAGGATAATCCTTTGTTAACTGCGTGGCGCGGGATTCAACGACTACGCGGATTCTGATTGTCTGCTCCGCATGGGCTGCTAGAGAGGCATTCACGTAGAGATCAGTTTGTCCCAAGCCTAAGGTGGTTGTATTGAGTATGTAGTAATAGTAACCGCCAGTGTCGTCAGTTAGGGGATATAGAGAAGTACCAATAAGGAGTTGAACTGTGGCTCCAAGGATTCCCGTTGAAGTTGTTTCATTCTCGTAGAAGACGGTGATGTTGAATAATTCATTCCAATAAAGGTGAGCTGTGTAAACGTCTGTGTCATTTTCGTACTGTGTCCATCCATCACCTGAACCGGTGGGGGGATAAGTAATCTGCGTGCGAATTGCATCAAGATTAGTGGCAAATGACACAATCTCGATTAATATTGTGAAATTCTGTTGTTCATACTCCCAACTGTATGAGCCAGCTATCCACATGGTTACTTCATATTTGACGGCTTCAACATCGCCATATGATGCATCATATCGGAGGAAGAGGGTTGCATCAAAGCCATCTGGTACGAAATTACCCGTACTGATAAGAGTCCAACTAGTTGGACCTGTTGGGTCTTCGTAATAAGTGAAGTTGACTCGGACATTGTTCATCCAGATTCCTGAATCATTTCGAACATAAGTGTCAAGATAGGAATCGTAGAATCGAACTTGACTGGTATAACCTGCATCTCGTGTGGTTTGAGCAGTGTACTCATTGGGTCCGGTTTCTGAAGTTGGTTTGATCATGGTATAATCAAGATCATTGACCAAATTGATAGTGAAGGTGAGATGAGTTCCATCCGCGTAAGAGGCATTCACATAGCCGTACCGAAAGAGCTCAACATAGAGTTCAGCATTTTGATCTGGACTCATTGAACTGGTATCAAAGTTAACAGAATATGCACCAAATCCATTTGGAGCCATTGGTTCGTATTGTACTTGCAGGTTACGGTCAACATAACGAACTTGGGCGGACGCATCAGTAATGTATTGAGAAGTAGCGTTATTTTCCCATGTTGCATTCACCAGAATCGACTGACCCAAAATAACTCGTTCTTGATCACTAGGAGAGATTTCAGTCCCGCGACTTGGAATTACTATAGAGAATGATTGTTGCTTCAGCCCACATTGAGTTGCGTTATTATAAGCAACTGTTGCTATCCAAGCGCTACCTGCATCAGCTTCTTCTACAGCCGGAACCTTCCAAGCCGAACTAGTTAGCGTGTCATTGTTCTCGTGGAAAGTAACTGTAGTTTGACTATTCCACAGTGTTTGGTTGGGATAAAATATGGAAACATTAGCACTGTTACCACTAGAACCAATTGGCCGGAGTGAAGCCTTCACTCGAAGCCAGTTTTCAGCAACAAAGTAATCCCCAGTTGAAACATTTGTCCAGCCTCCAAGACCAGTGGCACTTTTTTGCAGATACACTTGGAGAACATAGTTTAGGCTACTCGCATAGATGGAGTAAATCTGTCCTGACAAGGCTATGCCATCATCGAGTTTGATGAATCGACTCGTGGCATTATAGCTGTAAGTCGAAAGGGTGTGTCCCGTCTCATTCTTCAATTCGGTAAAGGTCCAAAGTGGTTCGAGGTGTAACCCAAAAGAGTATCCTAGGTGTCCAGATGGCGGTTGATCCATGGGAATAGAGTAGTTCACTTCCCATGTTGGATTCTCATCTACTGGTGCTGAAAAGGAAGTGGTTGCCTGAGTGGACTGAAGATGCTTAACATACATCGAGTAGGAATAATGAAAGCTAATGTTATGGGATGAACCGAATTGATAATTTTGTGTGCTTGTCCAGCAGTTAGCAAGAGGAGCTTCTTCACAGTTTGCAGAATCTGCATAAATGGTTATAGTACCGGTTTGGCCACTTGTATCAGTGACGACTTCACTGTTTAATGTGAGAGTCACTTCACTAGGTTTGCTTGGAGATTCAATGCTATATTCAAAATTATCAAAGTAAATATGACCATTCACATCTGTCCATTTGCTTCCTCCCTGCTTCTTAACGGTGATGCGAAGAGTGACTGTACCATTGACCGGTGTTGTGGACATTGAATGGTGATCCCAGCTGGTTGGATTATACACATCGGTTGTTTGTTGCCAACTCGCAATAATTGAGGCCTGATATTCCAAGCTCACGTTGATATACAGCCAGCTCTCTTGAGAGATATCGCTTGAAAATTTAATATCAAAAGAGAAGACCAAGTTTGAAGGTGATATTGCAGAGGTGTAATTAAATTCACTTTCCAAATAGGCAATAGCGGTAGTTAGCCCTGTTCTGTCATAGCGTAGAGTGATATCCATACAATCTCCAGGACTCCCCCCAGAAGAGTTATCGATGCTTGAGATAATGCGATAATTGTCGTTGTTGTTTCGTCCATCATTTCGGGTTAGTGTCCAATTATGCCTTTCTATCCCGATTTCACTCCCATCGATATTGAAGGCTTCATCATATTTGTCAAAATTCCCATTGAGGATTGGATCTTCAGTTCTAACAAGATCTGTTACACTAGTGACAAGTTGATAACCGCGATAGTCTGAGGGAAACCAACTGGCATCGTATTGAAATGAGGTTGTGTTAATGCCGTCAGTGAACACGCTGCTTTCATTTCTGGCAAACTCAAAAACATCAAGAGAACCTCCACTGCCGGTATAAGGTGAATTGGGTGGTATACCACCGCGTACTGGAGGTACTAAATTCTGCGAGTGTGGGACAACGAGTAGAATACCGAGGATAAAAGTAAGCGTAACTAATGTCTTCTTTGAGTTCCCCATTTACAACACCAGCTAATGCGGAGTAGGTCGTTTCACTCCCCGCTGTGCAGCCGTAATCTAGGCTTTGTAAGGAAATTTAAATACATTTTGTGAAATGCATGTTTAATGGAAACAAATACCATTTTTTCGTAACATGGAAAATTAACTACAACTTATAGGTTCAAAAACAGGATTTCGATTACAATGACTAAACGGTTTAATCTAGTTGTCGTGGGAAACCTCACGATTGACCGAATCGTGTTCGATGAAGAAGAACGACAGGAAATGGGTGGACCACCTGCTTACGCAATGGTTGCACCAGCGTTAGGTGCTGAAAAAGTTGGAATTGTCTCCAATGTTGGCAGTAATTTTCCAAAGAACTATTTGTCACAATTAACCGAATCAGGTCTAGATATTAGTGGTATATCACATCAAAAGGACACGACCCAATTTGTGAACAAATACAACAAAGATGGAACTCGCACTCAAGAAGTCACGACCATAGGTCATCACATCACCATTACTGATATTCCAACCCACTTTTGGGATTCTCACTGGATGCACATTAGCCCCGTTTTAAAAGAGGTGGAGTCCTCAATTATTACCAAAGCGAAGCAAATAGGGGCATACGTTTCGGTTGATGTCCAGGGCTTTGTGCGAAAACGAACATCAGAACAGGATCACCGCATTTCGCCCAGTCAGTGGCAGTCATTTCCCGACGTGGCAAAAGACATTGATATTCTGAAAGCAGATCTTGATGAAATATGCCATCTCACCCAACAAACGACATTTGAAAAAGGAGCCAAAGTAGCTCATGAAATGGGCTGTGACCTCATACTCATTACGCGAGGTCAAGAAGGTTCCTTCCTCTACTCCAATGACCAGCTATATGAGATTCCCGCACTCTCACCAGCTATCGTTGTTGATCACACTGGAAGCGGAGATGTTTTTGTTATTAGCTTCATTATAGAATTTCAACGAACAAAGCGTCCATTATGGTCAGCTTTTTTCGCCGCATCGAGTGCATCGTTTAATGTAGAAACCCCAGGACCAACTGACTTTCCAACATCCAAAGAAGTCACAAACCGACTACGAACATTCCTTTCAGATTCGGCACAACAGAAGAACGTAGAACTATTACTAAATGAAACAGGTCCTTTTGACTGCTCCCTGAAGTGATAATTTAATTTCATTTCAGATTAGGACGTTCAAAAAGTTTATATCGGAACCCGATACTATCGCTTTCCGATATTTCTATTAACGACATAAAATCAAGGCGTTTTCTTTGACTCAAGGTAAAAGCGAACAAGCACCCGTCTATCGACATACGGTGAAGAAACTCGGTAAGGGATATATGCGCGGGATTATTCTTGCCCTGCTAGCTGATAGACCCAGGTGCGGCTATGAAATTCTTCACGCCATGGCAGAGGCGAGTGATGGTTGGCGACCGTCCCCAGGCACAATTTATCCGATACTCCATGACCTGTATGAGCATGGATTAATCACCAAAAAAGAGGATGCCAAGGAAGGACGGCGCCGAATCATTTACAAACTCCGCTCAAAAGGACGAGTAGATTTGAAGAACGCAGCTTTACAGCATGCGCGTTTTGTCGTTATCATGAGAAATATTCTTGGTGAACATGGCGGACCCCATTTTCCACATCCACTAGCATTCAATGTGGATAAGGCATTGGCCAAGTTAGAACACATGAAACTGTTTCTTAATGAAGTAACTTTTCTTCCTAATGCTGCGTTGTCAGATTCCCAAAAGGGCATCGCGTTGTTCCAGAATCGCCTACAACTTCTTGAGAACCATGAAAAGATGATCAATAAGGCGATTCGTCTCGTGAAGAAAGAAATTCAGCATCTGAAGAAGGAAACTCGTGAAAAAGCCAAGGAATAGGAGAAGTGAAGAAAATTAGCATTATAGAAGTGAAAGAACTCACCAGAGTGTTTAACGGCGAGGTGACAGCTGTGGACAATATTTCGTTCACAGTGGAAGAGGGGGAAATCTTTGGATTTCTAGGACCCAATGGTGCAGGGAAAACAACTACCCTCAATATGCTCGCAACAATATTACGACCCACAAGTGGAACAGCTACAGTCAACGGATTTGATATTCATGAAAACCCGGATTCGGTTCGACGAAGCATTGGATTTGTATTTCAGGATCCAACTCTTGACACTGAATTAACTGGTCGAGAGAACCTTGATTTTCATGGACGATTGTATGGATTGAGTAGGAAGGAGCGCGAAGAACGAATCGCGGAAATTCTTGAAGTTGTCCAACTGACGGACCGTGCTGATGCGTATGTGAAAACATATAGTGGTGGCATGAAACGTCGACTTGAAATCGCCCGAGGTCTCCTCCATTATCCTAAAGTGCTGTTTTTGGACGAACCAACCCTTGGGCTTGACCCCCAAACCCGTCGGGCTATCTGGGACTATATCCAAAAACTCAACCAAGAACATAACGTTACAATCATTCTCACTACCCATTATACTGAAGAAGCTGACCATCTCTGTGATAGGATTCAGATTATTGATTTTGGGAAAATCGTCGCGCTTGACACTCCTGATAATCTGAAAGCCACACTTGAAGGCGACATAGTCGGACTAACTTTTAAGGAAATAGAGGAAGCTCAAAGGATGCTTCCAATCCTCAATGGAATTGATTGGGTTAAGAGTGCAATTCCAGTGTCTGGCGAGAACAGTCAAGCTGGAATGTCTAGCATGATGCAAATGATGCGAAGTATGGGTGGGGGTGGAGGCGAAATGATGCCTGCCATGGGAGGAGGTGGTGGCGGAGGTCATCCGCCAATGCCGAAGGACCCAGAGAAGATGGCAGAAGCCATGAAAATGATGGCGGAGCATGGGGGACTCATGCGGAATTTTCGAAACATTCACCTACTAGTAGATGATGCGAGTAAACGTTTACCTGAAATTATTAAGAGAGTTGATAAAGCGGGAATCGAGCTTGCTTCTGTTACGATGAACAAACCGTCCTTGGATGATGTCTTTCTCTCTGTTACAGGACGCAGGATCCGTGATGAACGAGGAAGCATGATGGGTATGTTTCGACGATTCCGTACGATGCGTCAAGCCCGTGGAGGTAGAACTCCCCATTAATAGAGGTGATATGAAAAATGGAACCAATTTCCAGTCAAGCAATCTATGTAGTGCTATTACGTGAATTGAAACGTTTCTGGCGAGCAAAATCCCGACTCATTGCCTCCATCGCTCAGAGCTTTTTCTTCCTACTAATACTCGGTTTTGGTATTGGAGGGTTATTCGGGGGAGCACTTGGAGGTAGTTACCTCACCTTCATTGCACCCGGAATTATTGCGATGAGCCTTCTGTTTGCATCAGTGTTTTCAGGAGTCTCAGTCATTTTCGATCGACAATTTGGATTCTTTAAAGAAATGCTTGTGGCCCCTGTAAGTCGAACCAGCATCATTAGTGGAAAAATCTTTGGTGGAGCATTGACTGCATCGATTCAGGGATTTCTAATCTTAATAATCTCAACACTTCTTGGCGCTTACATGCTTGATTTTCGATTTGCATTAGGCGTGTTTGGCGCAGTGGGTGTTATGCTGTTGATTACAGCCGGGTTCGTTGGATTAGGGGTCGCGATTGGCTCAGCACTTACAGATTTCCATGCCTTCCAACTTATCACAACCTTCGTGATGTGGCCCTTATTCATGCTATCGGGAGTCTTCTTCCCAATTGACACAGCACCATTACCACTGCAGATTGTAATGCTTTGTGACCCACTCTTTTACGGTGTGGAATTGCTACGATTCTGTTTAGTAGGATACATAACACCTATACTGGGAACCTTTGGACCCCTCCTAGCCTTGGGCGTAATTGTAGGTTTCACACTCGCGATGATTGCTGTTGGAACCATTCTCTTTGCACGAGCAGAGGCCTAGTCTAACCCTGAAATTCTGAAGCCAGCAAATCGTAGTAAAGCAGGTCATGGTAGGTTCCTTCGAAGTACGAAGCCTGGCGGCGTCGCCCGCCGGGCTTGAATCCAAGTTTTTCATAAACCCTTTGGGCACGTTTATTCGTGTCATGAGTGTAAAGGAAGATAGCTTTGAGATTGATGTGTTTGAAGCCGAATTGAAGGAGCAGTTGGAGGGCTTCGGTGCCAAATCCTTGTCCCCACAATTCTCTGTTATATAGGATGATCATGAGTTCTCCGCGTCCATTGATTTTCTGAATGCCGAAGAGTCCACAGCCTCCGATGAGTTGCTTAGATTTTTTGTGTTCAATGGCGTAGTAATGACTGCGACCGGTTTTACGGGCGTCCCATGTATTGCGAATCCACTGTTCTTCTTGTTCTTGAGAATGCGGAGCGGGCATATCCATGAAGCGGCGAATTTCAATATCATTGAAGTGTTCCAAGATTTTCGGAGCATCAGTAAGTTCGAATCCACGGAGGCGGACTGATTTCCCTTCAAGCATTTTACTCACCCGTTGGAGCAATGAAAGGAGGTGCCGGAGGATAAAGTGTGCGGAATTCATCCTCGAGTATATCCATTACAAGAACGTCGTTATATTTACCATCAATGAACACGGCTTCACGTTTTCGGGCCACATGTTGGAACCCAAGTTTTTCATACACGCGGATAGCTCGTTTGTTGAAATCATGAACCAGGAGAAAGATGCTATGCAAGTTGATCAGGTAAAAGCCATAGCTGCAAATCAGTTGAATGGCTTCAGAACCAATTCCCTTGCCCCAGTATGGTTTGTTCCAAACGGCGATACCCAATTCAGCGTTGCGATTGATGGAATGAACATCAAACAAACTGCATGAACCGACGAGTAATCCCTTGTTGTTCTCTTCAATGCCGAAGGTGTATTCTGTTCCCTTTTGTCGGGCGTCCCACGTTCTTCGAATCCACTCTTCTTCTTCCTGCTTTGACACGGGAAGTGGAGACCCAAGGAATTGTCGGAGTTCAAGGTCGTTGAAGTGGGCAAGTATCGTTTCAGCATCTTTGAGTTCGAAGCCACGTAGTGTTACGTGTTTACCTTTGATCAAGCGGTATCACCCTTTATGCCATCCAAACTTGTTCTGGGATATATTAGGTGATTTATCATTGTTTCTAGGAATGAACCAAGCGACGAGAGATGCTCTTTGAGCTGAGTGCCCAAGGTGGAGAGTATTTAAGGCTGAACTTTGTTTTAATATCCTAACGGTGTGAGGGTGACGCTGAGTGGTTCGCTTCCGCAAGACCTACCTGTTTGTCATTTGGCTGGTCCTGATTATCATACTGTTTACTACTAACTGGATTGGACTTCGAGACCGATACGTCACGAATGGGTACTCAACGATGGAAGCAGGTCAAGTTGTTGTGGGCGAATTAGATGTAGCTGAGTCCGGTCTTGAAATGGCTTTTCTTACTCCATCTCGTGTCAACGTGATTGGTGGTCTGACGTCCCTATCATGGGAAGAGACCGTATATTCGAAATCAAATTGGGAATACGATCCATTGGTGAAAATGAGTATTGGTGACTTTGATGGTGATCAGAAGGGCGACGAACTTATTGTTGTATCAGAGCGTGGGATGCTCATTTTGATTGCCGAGGATGACTCTGGTTGGACCTCTGAAGTGATAGGATATTTGCCATGGACAGCTCCTGAGTGGACAACTTATGCTATGGCGTCAGGACAGATTATCTACAATTCATCTTCCTTTGAAGTGGCTATCGTTGGTGAGCATTATAATGTAACAACAAGCACAGCCACCGGTCGGATCTTTGTCGTTGAGCGCCTAGACAACATAACCTGGCAGATTAACCAAGCTTCAACATTTTCAAACCCATTGTATTGTGTGGCTATGGGAGATGTGAATATAACACAGCCAGGCGATGAAATTGTAACTGCAGGATCCATCACTGGAGTGCATTCAATCACCTATAGTGGTGGTCTCTGGGAATCGGAAAATCTTTACCCCTTTGGATTCATTATTCGATCAATTGCCGTCGGAAACATCATTCCTTCAACAAGAAGCTATGAGGTAGCTTTCGTGATGGACCGGGAAGTGGTAACGCTCTACTATGAGGGGGGTCGCTGGCATTCTGAATTATTATGGGATAGCAACCTTATGGGTTCAGGAATGGATTCGGTAGAGATAGGAGATATCGACCCGTTTATTCCTGGGCTGGAAATTCTTGGGAGCGGATTCGTGTTCGAGACCTATCGACCTATTTTGGTGGGATTTTCTTACACTAGTGCAATCCGACAGCCGTGGATTGTGTGGAATCCCATTGAACAGCCGACTGAAATTGTAGTATCGAATTTTAATTTCAACCGTGTTGGGACAGAGATTATCCTCGCCAACGACCCAACTACGGTGGTGTTATCAATTCCGAACGAGGGGGATCGAACAATGCGAGCGAGTTCAACAGTATTGCTCCCAGCATTTCTGTTTTTACCAGCTACGTTTCTTATCTTTGCGTTAGCCGATTACTATGGTCGAGTGGCTGACCTTCGACGTCGGAGATATGCTCTTGAAATGGTGTCGAAGGGATTTGTGAAATGCCGTCTTTGTCAGCGCTTTGTGCCGAAGGATAAACTCGAGGCGCATTTACGTTGGCACCGGACCAAGCAATTCAAAGGGTCAGGACTTTAGCTTCTGATGTTGTTAGGATTTTAGGAATTTTGTTGATAATTCGTTTAGAATGGATTCAGCCTCTGAGATGACGGAGGTGATAAGCTCGGAGACTGTCGGAAGGTCTTGGATTCGCCCGGTCACTTCGCCTGCGAACATCAGTGCTTGGTCCATTTTCTGATCGAGGAGGTCCAGAAAACCTGCTCTTTCTAAATCGAGGATGGTTTCATTGGATTCCACTGGTGAACCAAGGTAGAAATTTGGCACGTCTTTGAGTGTTTGTTCCACTAGCAGCTCTGCCCGTCTATTTCGGAGGAATCGCATGGGACCGAATAATCCTCGACCTACCAAGGTTTGGCGTTCTTCTCGATCAAGTATCGCCTGCTTCCATATGGATTCAAAATCGCTTTCTTTAGTAGCGATGAAACGGGTGCCCATTTGGATTCCAATTGCGCCTAGGCATAATGCAGCTACCAGGGTTTGTCCATCACAAAAACCGCCGGCAGCAACCACGGGTGTTTGCACGGCACGAACTACTGCCGGGACGAGGACCATGGAATGTACAGGTTCCCATGAGACGTGGGCGCCTCCTTCATGCCCGGATGCAATGATCACATCACATCCAGCGCGTTCGGCCTTCTTAGCATGGTAGACCGAGGGAACAACGTGCATCCATATCAGTCCATGTTTCTTCACATCGCCCCAAGGAGTGGGATTGCCAGCGGAAGTAATGAGTACCCGTAATCGTTTTTCAATATCCGAATCAGCATTTCGTGCTTCAATGACTTGCTTGACAAACAGTTCAGAGGCGGGAAGGAACTCTGCTGAAACGGGAACATTCACACCAAAGATGCCACCAGTGGATTGGGTACGTTTAGCCACGGTCTCAATGGACTTCTGTAATATTATTGCAG
>JAEOSA010000179.1 GCA_016840595.1 Candidatus Hermodarchaeota archaeon
AATTCGTCAATGGTAGGTCGTCCTTCAATTGCCCGGCGAATTGCATGTCGCATTGCCTTGTAATTGTTGATACGTATTCGTTGTCGGTCGACAGCTGTTGGATGGACAAAGACAGTTGCTACTATAACTAGCCGGTCGACTGCTTCTTTAGGAATGAATCCTTCCTCGACGGCGTCCATTACTGCCTTCGCACATCCTGCTTGGGCTGGTCCACCAAACAAGCTTGCCTGGTGCATGCTTCGATTGGCCACTGTGGGAACGAGTAATGTTTCAGGTTTCACTAACAAATTTGGCTCTAAAATTGCTAGAAGTGGTTCCAGGCGCTCCTTGGGTGTTGCTTTTGCTTGGGCAAAGGCAAAACCAACAGGACCATCTTTGCGACCAATCATCAGGTCAATGTGTGCTACTTCGGCACCTGTTCCTGCCAGTCCTTCCCCGACTTTTAGAGCGAAGTCTTTCACATGATCAGGTGTAAATCCAAACACTCCAAAACGCGCTTCAAGCGGTTCTGTGGGTTCCACTTCAACGGTGACAGGCTTTCGCTCAATTTTCCCTAGCCGTTCAAGTTCTATTCGAATTTCTTCTCGGTTCTCATAGCTTAATGTTCCGCCAAGTGTAAGCGGAAGACGAGGTTTACCGACCGGGACACCCATCATTTTCAGCCCTGCTTTTACGCCCACAGCTCCAGAGCCAACGATCAGCCGAGTTAACTTCTGAACTTTTAGTTGTAGTTCTACTGCCTCTTCGAACTTCTTTGCCTTCACTTTCGTCAGCATATCCATCCAAATGTCACCAATTAACTGCGCGCTAGCCAAGATGCACCCAGAGCAACCTGAAGCGAGGGCGGGAAAGACCACTTCATCATGACCAACAAGTACTTTGATTTTCGATCCCACTTTTTCTAATACCGCTAGAATGAGCTTTAGTTGACCACTAGAATCCTTCAATCCTACGATATTGTCCAGTTCAGCTAAATCCTCAACAATTTGCCAAGGCATTTCCAATCCTGTACACTGAGGAATGTTATACAAAAGAATCGGTATACCCACCTCGTCAACCAGTCGATAATGTTCGTAAAGACCGCGAAGAGTAGGTCGCATATAGTATGGAGTAACAACTAAGCATGCGTCAGCTCCAACTTTGTTTGCATGTTTGACAAGTTCGAGTGTATACTTAGTATTGCTAGCCCCTGCACCTGCTATCACGGGTACTTTGCCAGCTGCTTCTTCAATCGCGATTTCTACAACTTTCTTATGCTCTTTCGGTGTCAAACTCGTGAATTCACCTGTTGTACCTGCAGGTACTAGACCAGTAACGCCAAGGGTATCGATACAATGACGGATTAGTCGACGGAAAGGTTCCTCATCTATCTTTGATCCATCTTTAGTGAATGGTGTGACTAAAGCTGGGTTTACGCCACCTGGTTCAAATCCCATTTGTTTAACCTCTGCTGCATTTTATTCTAGGGTTGGGGAATTGCCAAGTCTTTAGGTCCAATTTTTGAGAGTTTAGCCTCGGGATAGTTGTCCTGAATGATGTTTCGTACAATTTCAGCCCATTTAACCTTCTCACGGGCAAGATCACTGAGTCCTTGAACGGATGACCATGGTGTGTATAAAGCCATACTGGGTCCTGGTTCAAACTTGTAATACACTGGCTGAACGCATCGGGTGATTTCAGGAGCATCGTAGAATCGATTGAAGCCTCCGAAGCTAGGCATCAAAATGATGTGGATATCGATAGGAAAATCTGTGGCTTGACGGATTGCTGCAAGTTGGGGGACGGTTAAATCTGCAACGGGATTGAAACTTCCTGCCCCAAGTTCTTGCAGGAGTTTTCCACCCGCTGGTGAAGCGTGACCTGCAAAGATGCTAACTTTGAAGGTGATATCCTTAGGAATTTCGCCGATTTCTTTGAGTTTGTTCAAAGTCCATAAGAGCCCTTCATCAATTACTAAGAATCCGCGAAAACCTAATTCGATTCCTCGTTTGATGTCTGAAATGACTTCAACTAATTTGTTAGCTCCTCGGAATCGCATTCCCGAAAGAACACCCTCGGGTGTGACAAGTTGTCGCCCAATGTCCCAAGAGGTTCGTGGTCCGGGAGTCAGGATGACTTCCATTTGTGCATCATGAGCCATTTTAGCAAATTGGCGCAGCTCTTTGTCATCAAGAAGTGTAGCACCCATTACAACGCTGATCAATCGGTGAATCGGGATGTCGCGTTTGTCAGATTCATCAATTAGAGCTTCTAAGACTTGGGGGCGTTCTACTCCTGAGATTTCGATACGGTAACCCGCTCCATCAGGAAACCGTTTATCGCTAGTCGGTAAATCGTATGCGTCTTGACCTGGTAGCCCAATTTTCTCTAGGGCTTTTCGAACTTTTTGATATGATTTGAGAGTAACCATAATTACGACCCTCGAATAGTGAGGTTTTGCCTCCTGTGATTACAAAAAGGTTTCAGTTGTTGCGACAAAGGAGCTTTTTTCTAGCATTGGAACTATCTTCTTAACTGGCTCCGTCTTCCTGGCTATCTTAAATCCACCGAGGCCTCCGTATCGGAGCTGCGAGGAAAGTGGATTCGGTCAAGATGGAGCCACATCTTCATCCTTCAACAAAGCCTAGCAAGAAGGAGTTTTCTGAGGTAGGTTCATATTGAATATCGATGACTTAATCACCCCTGCTCTACTCGTCGAGAAGGACAAGCTAGTTGGTAATATAGCATCGATGGCTGATAAGGCTCATAAGAGTCGAGTAGCTCTTCGTCCACATATTAAAACTCACAAATGTATCGAAATTGCCAATCTCCAAACTGAATACGGCGCTCAGGGAATTACCGTATCGACTTCAGGAGAAGCAGAAGCATTCCTCAATGCAGGATTTTCTGATCTCACGCTAGCCTTCCCACTAGTACCAAACAAAATTCCACACGCCTTAAAATTGGCTCAACGTGCATCGTTGAACGTGTTGGTTGATCATCCTTCCATAATAACTGCGCTTGAAGCAGAATGCATCGCCGCAGATCAAACTATGACTGTCTTGCTAAAAGTGAACTCGGGATATCCTCGGTGTGGCGTTGATCCTGTGCAACGGGGTTCAATTGCCCTAGCCCAACAAATCAATGATGCATCTCATCTCACCTTTGGGGGGATTTTGACACATGCTGGACACGCCTATTATTCAAAATCTCGTGCAGAACTGAGCTCTATTGCGGAGGAAGAACAAAATATTATGCTGCAATTTGCACAACGACTCCAAACCGAAGGACTTGACCCTATCACCGTGTCGATAGGCGCAACACCAACAGCAACAATAACTGAAAGATTTCAGGAAGGGATAACCGAAATTCGCCCAGGAAACTACGTATTCTTCGATAACACTCAAGTTATGCTTGGCGTCTGTGAACTCTCAGACTGTGCCCTTTCTGTACTGGCAAGCGTAGTAAGTGTTCAATCTGACTATATTGTGATTGACGCTGGGGCTTCAACCTTATCCAAAGATGTTGGAGCTTCACACATTGATCCCAATCAGGGATATGGTGTAGTCCTCACGTCAATTCACGATGAGACCCCAACACAAGCAAAGATTGTTAGCTTATCCCACGTGCATGGGAAAATTCAGTTTAACAGTCGTTCTTCTCATTCTTCCTTCACGCCTGGAGATCTTATTCGCATCATACCAAACCATTCCTGCCTCACAACCAATTTATTTGACCACTATAATGTCATCGACGGCAACCGAGTCACCGGCACTTGGCGAATTCAGCGAGAAAGGTTAGGCACTCTACTATCCCACTCAGAAAAATAGGGAAGCGTTACAAATCATGATAATGGAAGAGGCTATACCGCCGGTCTTTAAGAAACGCTTTCAAGTCCTTTTAGATGACGAATACGACCACTTCATTGAAAGTATCAACCAGCTTCCTGCTCATTTCATCCGAATTAACTCGCTAAAGATTAACCTCCAATCAGGGCTAGACCGATTAGAAGGGCTGAACATTACTGCTACTCCATTACCCTGGTATTCCGCAGGATTCCGAGTTTCTGGTAATTACAAACAACTTCCTTTTACTAGAGAATATTCACTTGGCTATTATTACATCCAAGAAGGAGGAAGCATGCTTCCACCTTTAGCCCTTAATCCTAAACCGCACCATCTCGTGTTAGACCTTTGTGCTGCTCCTGGGTCTAAAACCACTCAACTTGCGCAAATGATGAACAATCAAGGAGCGATTATTGCGAATGATCGCGTGTTCCGTCGCATCACAAGTCTCGGACACAACCTCCAACTCTGCGGAGTAATCAATACCCTCGTGCTCTGTGAAGACGGACGCCATCTATCAACTCGGATTCCCCACAAATTCGATCGTGTTCTCATCGACGCACCCTGCACTGCTTCAGGACATCTTCGCAGTAAACCTCACCAATTCAGCATCAAAGATTTTCAACGAATAAAAGGCATTCAAACTCTCCAAAAAGG
>JAEOSA010000180.1 GCA_016840595.1 Candidatus Hermodarchaeota archaeon
CAAAGATCGAAGGCCAGTTACAGGAGCTTGTTGAAGCCAATTTTGTGGAATCATTACGACAGATGGGGATTCCGGATATACCCCGTGTAAGTGGGAAGGAACGGTTCTTTCGTCAGCTTGAGTGGATACAAGATGATCTTGAACATCGGGAACGATATGCCAAGACTGGGTGGAAGAATTGGCCAACTAAGTTGCGAAATTGGCGTCCAAAATGGCGGCGGAAACACCGCGCTTCCTTAAAACCGCCAATTATCATTAAACTAGGTGGAAGCGTCATCTCGGATAAGACACAACATTCGACACCACGCATAGACACGATTCAACAATTAGTCTCCGAAATTGTTGCAATTGAATCCCATCCTGTCGTTGTTATTCATGGTGGGGGTTCGTTCGGGCATTTTCTAGCAAAAGAGTATCAGCTCCGAAAGGGTGGTCGGAGTCAGGAAAAGAAGATTGGGGTTACAAAAACTGCCTCTGAGATGACCAGGCTTGGCCACTTGATTCATGGCGCCTTCTTGAAAACGGGACGCCCAGCAGTGCCTATTCGGTCATCATCAATTATCGTTTCTATTGATGGACGTATCTCCCATATGGATCTCCAAGCTCTCCGTGAGTTTCTTCGGCAACGTTTCATCCCCATCCTCTCCGGGGACGTAGTTGCAGATACGGTAAAAGGATTTACCATCATCAGTGGTGACCAAATTGCAATGTATCTCGCACGTTTACTACATTCCAATCAAGTAGTCTTTGCCACTGATGTTGATGGACTTTATACTGCTGACCCAAAGGAACACCCTAACGCAAAACGCATTGACTTGATTACACCTGACACGATAGATGCGATCTTTGACGAAATCGTTGTTGGTGCTTCTAGTGAAGCAGCAGATGTCACCGAAGGAATGCGGGGAAAACTTGACGAAATTTTCAAGGGATTGTCCGATGATTGTGAGGTTCTCATCACGGATATTCGGCAACCTGGAACCTTAGAGAAAATTATCAACAGGAAACCTGTTCCAGCAACCCATCTACGGCAGCAGCCCTGAGATATGTGAAGAGGAAAGTATAAACTCAAATGGCTCTCATTTAGAGGACATCTCACGAGGTGCCGGTCCTGTGTTTACATTGACTTACTTTGGATACGCGGCAGTGCTGGTGTCTTTTGAAAAGCACTTGCTCTTCAATCCCGGTATCGTCGAAGGACAGGTGCTTGTTGAGCTCGATCAAGTTCAACCATCCTATGTGCTCGTAAGTAGCCAAGCTGAAGAGCATCTCGGGAATGCGTTATTGTTTTCCAGAAAGAAAGGATGTGTCATTGTCAGCAACAGTCAGGTCATTAATATTCTCCGAAAGGAAGGGACTCCAAGCTACTTTCTAGAAATCCTAACAAGTGACGAAGAAATGGATGTAGGTAAAAACATCAAAATTCGAGGTTTCAAATTACGTCGTGGTGGATTTCTGGCTCCACACAATTTGGCTATACTCGTTGAAAGCGACCAGGGTTCAGCTCTTCATTTGGGTCATGCAAACGAAATTGGATCTTTGGCAGATTCCAAGCCAGACCTTCTTTGCATTCCCGTAGCGGGAAAGAAAAAGGGATCATTTGATTCCGAAGAAGCAGTCATTGCCACCTTGGCCATCAAACCCCGGTTTGTACTTCCCATCAGTGGAACTGTGGATCAAACCAAGAGTTATCTATCACTGCTAAAAACCAAAGAGTCTACAATCATTCCAATATCCATTTCTGCAGGCGAGACTTTCACGCTGGTCTAACGCTGGTCTGCGTTACAGAGCCGCTGGTAGAGTTCCACTCGTCGATCGTCAATTAGGTGATTCTGACCAGTGAGAAATTTATCCTGGGCTTTTTGAGGTTGAATCTCAGCAATAACGAGTCCAGATCGAGTCCTTGAACCTCGAGCTAGGATGTCACCTAAGGGATTTGTGATTTGGCTACGGCCCGTGAAAGTGATGGGGTTACGACCAGCGGAGGTCTCTGTGCCAATACGATTAGCTATGACTGTAAATATGCGGTTTTCGATACTCCGTGCAACCATCACCCGCTGAGCGTAGGGAAGCACAAGATTGGAGGGCAAACATAAGATTTCACACCCCTCAAGCATTAGAATCCGTGACACCTCAGGAAACGCCCAGTCAAAACACACCAATACACCAATGGCTACCGAAGGGAGCTTCCAGACATGAGGTGGTTGTGAACCTGGGAGGAACCAATTTTTTTCATTCGCGAAGAGATGGATTTTTTGATAGCAGCCTAAAAACTGATCTGGGTCCACAATGACGGCACTATTGTAGATACCCTCGCTCCTCCCTTGTTCGGCTAATCCTCCAACAATAATCATATTATGCTCTTTAGCTAGCTCAATCCATAGTTGCGTTGTTGGACCCTCTGGAACCGGTTCTGCAAAAGATTCCACCTGATTTTTAGACGAGAAATGGTATCCGGTTGTACACAGTTCGGGGAACACAATGAGGTCAACATCTTGTTGAGCTGCTCGCTTACAATACTGTTGGAATATGTTTCGGTTCTTATCTGGCTGGGCAAATTGGGGGTGAATCTGTGCGGCTGCTATTTTCAATGCCAGGTCCCTCGCATCTGTTAGGCATTCCTTGGGTATTTCAGCCTTCCTCCAATTCCCTATGACCGTTAATGTGAAAATAAAAAAAATCGAATACCAATGGGCATTCTTTTACGCAGGTATCTGACATATGAGGGGATGGTGCAGCAACAATGAAACCCAAAGTACTGACAGAAAATGAAATTGCTGAAATGCTCACCAAAGTCACCGAGGACGAAATCAGCGAGTACAAATCATACTCACTTACTCACCTGAAGGATACCATCCTAGCCACCGGAACCCCTGGAGGCGCCACGGTAAAAGATACTGAAGGCAACGAATACTTGGATTGCACCAGCCAAGCCTGGACATTAAATGTCGGCTTCGTCAATCCTGATGTTGTTTATGCCACCCAATTCCAAGCAGAACGACTCACTCATGTTCGTTACAGCTATCCCACCATTCCGCGTATCAAACTCATCAACAAACTCGCCCAGATCGCCCCAGGCAATTTAAAGAAAGTAACCATCCAAAATCAAGGCGGGTCCACAGCCATTGAAGCCGCCATGAAACTCGCTTTTCTCAACAAACCGAACGCATCCATATTCATCACCACATGGATGGCCTATCACGGTGCCACCCTCGCCACCATCACCGCATCAAATTGGATGCCCAGCCCACTCATCCGATTCCGAGGATTCGGACAAGAACACTTCGTCAAAGCTCCCTACCCCTATTGCTACCGGTGTCGAAAAAATCAAGATCCTAAAGACTGTGACATGGAATGTCTGGAACTGCTCCGAAACACCATCATCTATGGAACCAATGCCCCGGTGGCCGGTGTTATAATTGAACCCATGCAGGGTCCAGGAGGGCAAGTGCCTGCACCACAACGGTATATTGAAGGACTACGAAAACTCTGTGATGAAGAAAACGTATTCATGATCTGGGATGAAGCTCAAACTGCATTTGGACGCGTCGGAAAAATGTTTGCCGCCGAAATCTACAACGTCGTCCCCGACATGATGTGCCTCACCAAAGCCCTCGGAGGAGGACTCCCTGCAGGAGCCACACTAGCCCGAGATGACCTCAAAGAACACTTCCGTTACACAGAAGAACACTCCACCTTCGGGGCAAGCCCACTGATTATGGCTGCAACCCTTATCAATATCGAAGTCATCCAACGACTTAACCTCCCACGTCGCGCTGAAAAACTGGGCAACCTCATCACCAAACGATTACGAGAAATCCAAGAAAAGAATGAACACATCGGAGATGTAAGAGGACCAGGATTGTTCATAGGTGTAGAAATGGTTCGTGACAAAAAGGACAAAGTGCCAGCCAATTCTTTAGCTGATGCCATTGTTCACGAAGGACTGAAACGAAACGTCATTTTCGATTTGAGCATGGCACACCACCGTGATATGCGGTTCGTCCGAAATGTCGTCAAAGTCAAACCCCCGCTGACCATTACAGAGGAGCAGGCAAATAAGGCCGTTGATGTGTTCGAGGAATCCCTTAATGCTGCACTGAAGAATCTCTCAGTTCTATAGCACTACAAATCGATTTCTGCTTACGAGAGCCCGAAAAGCAAAGAAACCACATTGAATTCAACCGCAAGTTTCCGCAGATTCACAAATTTCAGTATGAAGTGAGAGAAAGATATTAAATGAAATTTCAACATAGGCGGAAAATAACCATCACGCGGGGAACAAAAACTTGGGATAATAATCAATGATTGGGATACTCAAAATCTTATTTATCGGCGAAGGCGGTGTGGGCAAAACAAGCCTCCTTAGACGATACACCTGGAACACTTTTGACGAAAATATGAAGCTCACAGTTGGTGTGGACTTCGCCGCAAAAAACATAGAGAATGGCGAATGGAAAGCAA
>JAEOSA010000181.1 GCA_016840595.1 Candidatus Hermodarchaeota archaeon
AGCGGGATATTGAAATTCTCTCCGACCAGGCTGTTGTATCTATTCAGAGTGATCGCCGTCACTTCCCTCCTTGGGGACTCCGTGGTGGTCAACCAGCTCGTCTAGGAAGAAACCGCCACTGTGAGGGAACCGAATGGAAAGAGCTACCTGGAAAAATTACATTTAATGCGCGGAAAGGAGATATCATAAGCATCCAAACCCCAGGTGGTGGGGGTTATGGGATTTTTAAACAGAAGAAACTGAATCTATAGTATTCCAAAAAGGACAAGGGCATTCACGTAGAAAACTGCTCCAAATAAGATTAAGAGGACTCCAAAAGTAGCGTTGAGAACTCGGTAGCCTTTGGTTCCAATTAGATTTGTACCTTTGTTGGTTAGCCAAGCGGTTCCCATAAGCCAGACATAGTCTATCCATACATGGCTAATAAACATGATAATTACTCCAGCTAGTGCTGCGAAAAGGAGGGCATCTAGCACGATTTTAGCACCAGCAGTAAACCACCAAACGATGAAGAAGGGATTCAACGCTGAAAATAGAAAGCCAATAAGAATTGGGTGTCGAGTTGGCTTGTCCTTTGCTAAGTCGATTTCTTCCACATCTTCAATAGATTTGGTTGCTTCACGAACTTGGAAGGCACCAAAGGCAACGAGTACACTACCACCAGCGATTGCTAGTCCAACATGAAAGCCGGGGATATAGAAGAGAAAGCTTAGTCCAAATGCGATGAGAAGAATGACAGGGAACTCAACGAAAGTGTGACCAATTGAAAGCCAAAAGCCTCCTTTCCACCCCCACCGGTGAGCATTGGATAGATTGGTAAATAACAGTGGACCAGGCGACAGGGCTCCACTCAAGGAAATCAGAATTACTGAGACTAGGAACAGCAAGAAAGGAGTCAAAGATTTACCTCTTGATTTTTTGTTTTTACTTTAATGGCTCAGTGTAGTTAATTAGTCTAGCGTGTCCATTATGGCAATTTCCTCCTCTTCGTGCCGAATAGGAGGCTCTCCGGTTTTGTGTTCTGGTTCTTTCACAGTCAACCCAAAGATGAAAATTCCAATTAAAACAAGACCTGCTGAGAGGTAGAAAGTATCAAAAATTGCTTGTATTTGAGCGACTTCAAGGGGATGTCCAAGGTTCAAATTGAGGTTTTGTCGCCAAGTAGCAAATGTTCCACCAACAGCTGTTGGAGAGGACCCGAAAGATAGGGTCCAGACAGCATTATAGGTCCCGAATAACTCACCACGTTGGGCCTCTGGTATCATATCAGCAACAAGAGCATAGGATACCGTATGAGCCGATGGTCGAACAATGCCATTCACGGCATTGACTACAAGCATTCCCACCAGAGTATTTACGAAACCGTAGAGTGCGGAGGTGATTGCATGAACAATCATGACTCCGATTAGTACAGGTTTCCGACCGATTCGATCACCCAGAATTCCAGCGACTGGAGCGGCGACGAGACCAACGGCGGAGTTCACGTTTCGGACCAAGCTGATTTCTATTGAATTGAGATTGAGACTCAATCGGAGGTAGAAAGTGAATAGAGAAAGATAGCAGGTCCACCCGACGATGATAAAAGCCCAAACACCAAGAAAAATTAGATATTTTCGGGGATATCGTTCGAACCAGTTTGGTTTACTCTCGGAACTCTTGGTGTTGAGCGTCTCTGTTAATGGCGGAGGGGAAATCTCTGGAACTGTAATAACTAGAGCGATGACACTACCAAACATGATTCCAGCGGCCATTGGAAAGGCCCAATGAAATCCAGCTGCAGGCACTGGAAAATCGTATATAAAACCCATTAGAGCTGCGCCGAAAATCCGTCCTCCTACACCAATGGAATTGATTCGTCCCATGAGAGTTGATCGTTCAGTGGTACTGGTTAGATCTGCAAAGAGGGCAGACCACCCTGTATTCGACATGGACCATATAGCTTCGATTATGGTTAATCCGATGATGATTGTCCAAGCAGTGATATTTGTCCAGATGATTAGATAGCCTACTCCGGCAAAGGTTTCTCCGATTACAATCAGTAATCTTCGTCTTCGTATTTGATCGCTTAATCGCCCCCATACAAAGGCTTGCATCATACTGTTTGCTAACATTGGTAGTGTGATAACAAGTCCTAGTTGGATGAAGTTTGCACCAAGAACTTCTGCCATGAAGAGGGTTAGAAATGTATAGAAGATGGCTCGACGAGAATTGACCATGAATTGGAATGAGCCCATGCCAATCTGGATTTTTGTCCGCACTGTCTAGCCCAACAAAAAACGCGGCTTTATTAAGATCAACAAAGGAAGGGAGGGGAGTGTAAGGTGTTTCGTTCCGGGGTTTTTCCTAGTTAGTATTTGAAGAAGCCTTCTTTGGTCTTCATCCCTAGCTTGCCTTCTTGCACCATTTCCTTGAGGAGTGGATGGGGAGCATAGAAGTCATTGTATTCCTTTTCAACAAATTCCAGTTTTTCTATTACTGCATCAAGACCTAACGAATCTGCAAGTTCAAGAGTGCCGACTGGTTGGTTGAAACCTAGTTTCATTGTTTTATCGATATCAGCCGGTGATGCCACGCCGTCAGCAACTAGTTCAGCGGCACGGTTGATGCCTACAACGACGACCAACTGCGGATCAAACTTATCCGCTAATTCTTGGGACCACACCGTTGGGCGTTGCCAGCGATTTCCAGGATGTTCATAGAAGCCTTTTCCAGTTTTGGCACCTAATTCACCTTTTTCCATTTTCTCTTCGAGACATCTAGCCATCCTCATACCTGGAATTCGTGTTGTCATGAATTTCAAAACATTATACACGACATCAATTCCAACGAAGTCCAACAGACCAAAGGTTCCCATTGGAAGACCCAACTTCATGGTTGTAGCCGAGTCAATTTCTTCGGGTGTGAACTCCCCAGAATCAACAAGCTGTCCAACAAAGTTCAATGGGAACATCTGGATGCCATTAGCGATGAATCCAGGGACATCTTTGTTGCACATAACCGGTTCTTTACCCATTTTCTCAGTCAAGGCATAGATGACTTTAGCAGCATCGTCTGACGTTTTTTCACCTTTGATAATCTCGACAATATTCATCCTAACAACTGGAGAAAAGAAATGCATCCCAACCACTTTCTCTGGATGCTTTGTGGCTGAAGCTATGTCAGTGATAGGGAGTGAACTGGTATTGGTTGCCAAGATTGCCTTCTTAGGAGCCTTAGCTTCGATATCAGCAAACACTTCCTGTTTAAGGGATAAAATCTCGGGGATCGCCTCGACAATAATATCCGCATTCTTCACAGCTGCGTCACGATCTGTTGATATGGAAATTCGTTTGAGAATGGCATCGTGGTCTTCTTGTGTAATTCGACCTTTTTCGAGGAATTTGCCAAGACTCCATTGGATATTACCCATTCCTTTTTGCACAAATTCGTCTTTGATGTCTACCATGATTACATCGTAACCAGCTTGAGCGAAGCTTTGAGTTATACCGTGACCCATCAATCCAGCGCCTAAGACGGTGACGTTTTTCACATCTTTAGCTTTCATGTCATTCACCTAATGTGTAAGAAGTCAAAGGTATGTTGTAGGGTTTGTGTGTTGAGGGGACTCTTAAAACTTGATGTTCGTTAATTGCACTATCCCATTATAGTAACCCAAGCAATCCTAGGATGAAGTTCCGAGTTGGTTCGAATAGGAAGAGGAACAGCAAGAGGATGATGATGAACAAAGTTCCGTAGACGATTTTGACCTTATGCTTGCCCCAGAAGCCTGTATGCAATTTGTGCATGTGTTCAGAGCTCTGACGGTATCGGGCAAACATCCATGGCAACTGATCTGCAAAATCACCTACTGTTTTCCCTTCTGGGAAATAAGGGGCTAGGGGCTGATGTATTGGTGCACCATCTTTCACAGTTAATGGTTCAGGGGTGTTCCAGTTGAATAGGAAGTCGATGATTGGATTAACGCCACTTACTTTCACGGCGTTTTGGTACCAGAGTTCCCTCCAGTGATAATCGCTGGTAATCCATTCGATGTTACCTGTGCGTGCGTTGACCCAGATGTCGGCGCGTTCCCAGTCTTCGTGGGGGAGAGGGAGGGTGATTTCCAGTGGCCAGAACCAAACGTAGCGGTAAACCCAGTAGGCATCGGCTTCAAGCCAAGTGTTGATACCATAGGATAGGTTTTCGGGGTGGTGGGCGGGATGGAAGTCTTGGGTGATAGGAGTCCATTGTTTACCCGTCCAGAACTTAGGTTCAGGATAGTGAATCCATTGGTCTTTACCTCTAATCTCCCCTTTGTAATAGGGGTTGAGTTCACGTCGGGTGCTATAGAAGTAGAGGCTAGCGGTGTGGATGTCCGGTGGTTTTCCGAAGAATTTTGCAATGAAGTTGAATCGTCGGCTAAAGCTGACGTGGGGGCGGGTCCAGAGTTCG
>JAEOSA010000182.1 GCA_016840595.1 Candidatus Hermodarchaeota archaeon
CCATGGAGTTCGGGAGGGAATCAATATCTATTTGAATGGGTATCTTCCCGACAGCAATGTCCGATTTCGGAATGAAGAAATTCGATTTGAAACTCGTCCGCCAACACCTGAATTTTGGACAACGGTTGAGCTCCTCCTCGAATATGATGCAATGGTCAAACGTTTCGAAGATTTTACACTTCAAGTCATGCCTGGCCAAGTGCATCAAGGTGAAGTAATCGGTGTTCTTGGACCCAATGGGATTGGAAAAACCACTTTTGTACGACTTCTCGCTCAGGATTTAGAACCGGATGAGGGAAACATCCCTGAAACCGACATCAAAGTTAGTTACAAACCACAATATCTCAGTTCTGAAAGCAATGAAACAGTTATTGAAGTACTTCAAGGCGCCGGAGGTGCAACAGTCCTCACGAGTTTGTTCAAATCCGAAGTTCTTAGACCTCTCTCGCTTGACTCATTAGAAGATCGCATAATCTGCGAATTAAGTGGTGGTGAGCTGCAACGGGTAGCAATCGCCGCTTGTCTTGCCCGTCCAGCTGATCTCTATCTCCTCGATGAGCCATCAGCCTTCCTCGACATCGAACAACGATTAGCCGCAGCCAATGTATTTCGCTCCATAGTTCACGGTCAAGGCAAGGCTGCTTTTGTTGTTGAACACGATATGGTTGCACTCTCAGCATTTGCAGACACAATTTCGGTGTTTTCAGGAATGCCTGGAACTGAAGGGTTATGTCAGGCTCCCATCGATCTTCGAAATGGTATGAATATCTTTCTTAGTGCTATGGGCGTCACTTTCCGTCGTGACCACGCAACAGGACGCCCTAGAGTGAATAAAGAAGATAGTCGATTGGATCGTGAACAAAAACAACGGGGCGAATACTACTACATCGGCACTGAGACTGAATAGGATGTCTAAACCCCTCTTATGAGAAGTAAATTTCTGGCTGCTAGTTTTTCACCAATGGGCCTAAGGGACCTTGATGGTTGACTAAGACATTTACAACGTTCCAATCCTTTGCTACATTTAATGAACGTGCCACAGGTTCACACTTTGTTCGCAGCAGGTGGGCACTCGGTGATGGTAACGTAAACTCAGGAAGAGTTTCATGGTGTCCCATGCCTTTTGCTATGACCAAATCTGCTTCTCTAAAGTGGTTCAAGAATTCCTTTGAACACCACTGGGGCAATACCCCCACGGCTCCCCCGCCTGTTGATATTATTTCAGCGATATCCATCAATCCCGCAACCTTAACGTCAGCAAGCATTGCGTCATTCAGAACGGGAGCACCCTTAACAGCGACGATGACCCTGGATTCCATCTCGGTCAAGGCTTTAACGAGAAGCCGATCAAACACGACCTCGCCTGCATTATCTGTGAGATAAAGGACAGTATTTGCCTTTTGGGCTAACTGATAAAGTGTTGGAATGTGATCGATGGCAAGCTCAGCTTCAGTTTGAGATATCAGATTTTTTAAATTGTCCCAAGGAATCTCATGACCTGCCACTCCATATTCAATTACATTCCCAAGAGAAGCAGCCAAACATGCTCGTCTAAATCGCTGTTTGGAGTTCTTAACCTTGTCAACGAAGCGTTCGAGCGAGGGGACTAACTTCAATGCGATTTCATTGGATTCCTTTTTCCATGAAGCATACGGGTCAGAGCAGCCGGTTATTCGTTGAATTGTCTGGTCCCGAAGCGTTCCTACATAAGCTGGGATTTTTTCCAACCGACCACCCTTTGTCAAGGAATTGTTTAAGATTCCAACCACTTCAGTAATCGCTGCTAATTGTAGTTCAAGATCCGTAGTTGCTAATTGTACTTCTTGGAATCCTCGAGAAATGAGACAACTTACACACCGAGATTGGATTTGCACTGGTTTAATCCTCCAAGCTTGAGGTCTGTTTCTGTGAAAGATTGAGCTATAAGCCTTTTAGTTACGCTACACGCGAACTATTAATCCAAAAGAATCGTGGCGGGCCCTCCGCGATTTGAACGCGGGATCTACAGGTCCGGAACCTGTCGCCCTATCCATACTAGGCCAAGGGCCCTTGCATCGGTAATGCTGAGAATGATTTCAAAGTATTATTTATAGAGATTGTGGGGTGATTTCAGTGTGAAGATTCATTTACGATAGAAATTTAATCCCATTGAACAGGATGATAGCGCGGTGATGCATGAATGCGTGGTGACCGAGTTCAACGAATGATGACGCGTGAAGAAATTAATGGTATTCTCCTTTTTGATCCATTCAATATTCGGTACCTTACAGGGTATAAACCCACATGTGTTGCCGGGAGTTCTGTTGCAGTTCTAGCATCAGACAAAGAACCTTTGTTAATCATTCCCCATGAAGAACATGAATTGTCGAAGGCAAATTCGTGGTTTCGAAACGTTTTGAGCTATTCTCCCCAAAAAAAGGAAGAGATACACTCGCCGTTCTTAGGTTGTATCCATGATGCTATTGATCAACATAATCTTCAAGCCGTCGATATTGGTATAGAGTTAGATTTTGTTTCTGCACGGCGTTTTGAAGATTTGAAACGCCTGCTTCCGGATGCTGGATTCAAGAATATTACTGTGCCCATGAACGAATTGCGGATGATGAAAGACGATATTGAAATTGAAAAAATCCAGTCCGCCGTTCAAACATCAGAAAATGGTCTGCTTGCAGCGCTTGAATTTATCCAACCAGGCATTTCTGAAATTGAGGTTGCAGCCGAAGTTGAACGAACTTTGCGTAGAGCAGGGGCAACTGACACTGCCTATCCAACAGTCATTGCTTCAGGCAATCGCGCAACCTGTCCCTATGTTCCCGCAAGTCGGAGAGAAATTGGTGCAAATGAACTGGTAGTAATTTCTATTTCTGCAGTTAACGATGATTATTGTTCTAAGGTCACCCGCACGATAGTAACTGGGAAACCAAGTAAGAAACAACGTGCCCTGTTCAAATGCGCCTTTGATGCGGTTTCTGCTGCTCGAAGCCAACTGAATCCTGAAACACTTGTTCGGGACATAGCGCTCAGCATTCGGCGGATAGCAGAGGATAAAGGGTATTTAGAAGTCTTAAGTCAACAAATGGGTACTGGTGTTGGACTTCAACCCCATGAGCCTCCGTATGTTTCAACTTCCAATGAAACCCCTTTACTCCCAGGAATGGTTTTTACCATAGAGACTGGCTTTTTTGATCCTGACATTGGTGGGGTTCATCTCGGAGACATGGTTCTGTGCCAAAAAGATGGAGTCTATACCCCCCTCAATCAAATTGCCCTTGACCTCATTTAACTTCCCTACTAATTTTATTTCAAAGGATGCTTTCAAACCTTTTGGAACGAGAAAAGATTTTAACACCTCATCTCGTATTGTCTTCTAGACTCCCAGGGTAGCACGGCGTCTTTTCCATAAGGTCGAGGCTAATGTCATTTGAAAAAGAGCTCCGGAACCACAAGAAGACAATCGAAAATCTTCTCAACGATTGTCGCAAGACACTGGAGCTGCCTCCCAATGTCATCGCCCAAAACAAATTGATTGTGATCACATCAATTCTTGAGAAAGCCCTTATGGTCACTGATGAAGCGATACGTTCAGCATCTCTGCAACCTAGCGAAGTCGAAGCCATCCTTGACCGGTTCACAGCAGACTCGAACCAATATGGAACTAATCCTGCTCTCGACGAAATCGACGCGATGCGACGCGAAATTGAAAACCTTCAACGTGCGGAGGATATCATGAACGCTATACGGAAACGTCGTGATTTATCCCATCGCCTTGTAGGTCATGATCAAAGGCTGACAAAAATTTTTGATAAGTGGATCCGAACGCTTGAAACGTATAAAATCAACCAAGATATCAGTGACAAGCATCGGGAAAACCTCCTCAATGATGTCAATTCGATTCGTATACTTCTCCTTGGCAAACGGTAATCTTCATCAAGGCTACTACTTTTCTGCCCCTATCATATTGTGAAGCAAAGTCTTTAAAGGCAATTTTCACACCCTACAAAAGACACCACAAGTGGGCCCGTGGCCTAGACTGGATAGGGCACCAGATTGCGGATCTGGGGATCCGGGGTTCAAATCCCTGCGGGCCCGCCACTATTTTACTTGGAGATACAGACCAGCTTTTCTTGAGGAGTTGACAAAAATCGGCAACCATTCTTCGTGACAACAATATCCTCCTCAAGACTAACTTGACCAAAATTCTTCGTGGTCACATAGAGTTCAAGCGTGAACACGTTTCCTTCCTCAACAATACCCTTAGGACTTGATCCGTATCGGTCCCAAAGAGGACCCAACAACGTACCCCCGTCATGGGCTTCTTGTCCAACTTGGTGACCAAGGGCATGTTTGTACTCTTCGTAACCTCGTTGTTGAACGAAGGTTCGTGTGATTTCATC
>JAEOSA010000027.1 GCA_016840595.1 Candidatus Hermodarchaeota archaeon
AGTCGTGAGTTGCGGCGATGAATCCTGAAAATAAATCGGGGTTGAAGGAGAACCCGGGTACTGTGATGTGGGAGAGGAGGAGTCCACTGTTAGCATCGATGAGCCAGATTCCATAAAGAACCATGTGGGTTTTACTCCTCGCTCTTTGATTTCATCACTTAGATGACGTGTGTCTATTCGTTCCCAGTATTTACGAAAAAACGGATGAAGCCGCAATCATTCGTTCTTCCGCAATTCAGCCTGCCCGAACATCCCTTATATTCATGTCCGTTACCCAGAAATTTTCAGTCGAAAATTCAAATTCGCGTAACAGTCTATTTTTGACATTCCCTGCAGAAATTGGCTATACGTACCCCCGATTTGACTGAAGAAATAATCGTCCCACAATTCGGACAGGACTCACTGCCCTTCCCGTGAACTTGATGGAAGTCACGGATTTCAAATTGGAGTGTGTCACCAGCCCTTGTAGAGATGGTGGTAATTGCATTCTGAAGGACTGATTTTGTGGCAAAAAACAGGGCTTCGATTTCAGAATCCGTGAGAGTTGACCGTTTTCGGAAAGGCAAAAGATGAGCTGCGAAAAGGATTTCATCAGCGTACGCGTTCCCGAGTCCTGCAATAAACCGTTGGTTTACTAAGACGTGCTTTATGACTGCCTGAAACTTCTGAATTCGTAGACGAAACACCTCTAGTGTTAGGTTGGGGTCTAAGGCATCAGGACCTTGCTCATCAAAGTTGGGAATAAGGGAAGTGGATTCATCTTTTAAGAGCAGATAGAGTTTCCCCATATTCTTAGCATCATGGTAACGGAAATCCATGCCATTATCTAGCTGGAACCGGAAACCTAGTTTCTTTTGTTTGGGATCTGATGGTGATTGGAGACGAAGTCGACCGGCAAGCATGAAATTGATGTACAAGTGTGCAGGTGGTTCGAAATGGAAGATAAGGAATTTACCAACACGAGAAAATTCTTTGAAAGAACGGTTCTGGAGTTCACTTGTAAATACTTCAGCTGTAGGTCGTCGAAGGAGCACGGGGCTGCCAATTTCAACATCTACGATAGTGCGACCAGTTAAAGTGCGGTTTAGGACATTCTTTGCAACTTCAAGGTCGGGTAATTCTGGCACGGTGCTCCGCTCGCAGGCTTTCCCTGCACTTCCACTCTTATGTTAGTTCCGTATCCGGTTTGGGTTCCAGTTTGGGTGGACCACCTTCCCGTTTCAAGAGATAGTAGGCAAGAACAACGAAGAGGATAGCGAAAACTGCAAAGAGACCTTCAACGAGTATTAGGGCAATTGTTGAGGGTAGAAATGGATAGAAAATGAACTGCAGAAGTATTAGGGGAATGAAGTCAAAGAGAAAATGTGCGAGAATAGCCACACCAGCAAAGAGGAACCGGTGATGCCAAACAGCAAGAGCGACGAGGATCGTAGCAGACACATGGAAGATAATGGCGATGTTCCGTTCAACTGCACCAGTCATAAAATTCCAGATTAGAACTGATTCCGGAGGAAGGGTGACAATGGTTATCAACCATTCGTAGAGAAATCCGTAAAGCAGTACAGTAAGCACATACATGAGAAGAGCTTCACACAGTCCCCAGCCCAAACCAAAACTGAGAGCATGTTTTACGGTGTCAATAAATCGTGGGGCTTTTTTGAGAAAGCCATATTTGATCCCTTCCTCGAATAGCCCCGCCATGAGTGCACCAAGGAAAATCATAATGGCAGCAAAAGCAACGTAGAATGCTGGAGGGATGGTTAATGCCCAGAATTCGAGGGCTACAAGAATCGGTGTACGTGCAAGTAGGGCGATAAGCCAAAAACAACCTCCAATGATGGCCGAAAGCCACATACGCCCTTTTAATCGGGCAATGTAAAGAAAAATTATGAAGGCAGGTAGAATTGCGATTAGGCTTCCACCGATTGATGCCAGGATGAGAATTAGACTCATTTGAACACCTGGGGTCATACTAGATATGTTGTAATAAATAGATAGGGCTTGTTCTGGGATTCATCTAATTACTACTCTAAAAAGTGGTGAAATCCTTAAAGGAAAGATGGTAGCATTGACAGAGATAGGTGTTCAAAAATGGCTGACTATAAGGTTCGGGATCTTGCCCTAGCAGAACAGGGACGCAAAAAAATCGATTGGGCAGAATCCCAGATGCCCGTGTTAATGGGTATTCGGAAGAAACATTCAAAATCCAAACCCCTCGAAGGCATGCGTATCGCAGGCTGTTTACATGTTACAAAAGAAACCGCTGTACTGGTTGAAACCTTTGTAGCAGCAGGTGCTGAAGTATCATGGAGTGGCTGCAACCCCCTATCCACTCAGGATGACGTAGCAGCCGCATTAGTCGCTAACAATATTTCTGTCTATGCTTGGTACAACCTCAATAAAGACGAATATTATTGGTGCATCGACCAGACCCTCAAGATTAATCCCCAACTCACTTTAGACGATGGAGCAGATCTCATTTTCACGGTGCACACAAAGCAGCCGAATCTAGCGAAGAAAGTCCTTGGTGCCTCTGAGGAAACCACCACAGGTGTACATCGTCTACGAGCTATGGCTGCTGACGGGAAACTCATGTACCCTGTCATTGCTGCGAACGATTCTGTAACCAAACGAGAGATGGATAACATCTTTGGCACCGGTCAATCTGCATTGGATGGTGTGTTACGAGCAACCAACATTCTGTTTGCCGGAAGCACGGTCGTTGTCGGAGGATTTGGTCATTGTGGCAGAGGAATCGCCCAACGCGCACGCGGTATGGGTGCCGATGTCATCGTCACTGAAGTCGATTACCTACAAGCCCTAAAAGCCCGAATGGAAGGTTATCGCGTCATGCCCATGATCGATGCAGCACCTCTCGGGGATGTCTTCATCACCTCGACGGGAATGCGCGATGTCATCACCAAGGAACACTTTGACGTGATGAAGGATCGGGCAATTCTTGCTAACGCCGGTCACTTTAACGTAGAAGTGAATGCCGAAAAATTAGCAAAAATGGCAAAGAAAGAGCGAATGATTCGCAAAAATAACCGGGAATTCATTATGAAAGATGGTCGCCGTCTCTATCTACTGGGCGAAGGACGACTGGTAAACCTCGCAGCCGCCGAAGGTCATCCATCCTCTGTAATGGATCTCTCCTTCTCAAACCAATTCCATGCGATGTTATACTTGAAGAACCACAGCAAAGAACTCGAAAACCAAGTGTACGTACTCCCACGCGAAATCGATGAAACCATCGCCCGATTGAAACTCGAAACAATGGGGATTACCATCGATAAGCTCACCCCTGAACAAGAACGCTACCACCTGGATTATGCCGAAGGCACCTAGCCTGTAAAATCTGCCCATTCCGAGAACTTTTCAACCAGTTCAGGTAGTCTAATCCGTCAACCCTAATTGCAGGTGGATTTGGATTGCCAGAAATAAAACCCTACATACTCGGTAAGCTGACATGGGAAGAATCCAAGGCGCTATTCAAAGAAACAGACATCGCCATCATCCCCGTCGGCTCCCAAGAACAACACGGTCCAGCCCTTCCCCTTGATAACGACTCCTTCCAAGCTCAAGAGTTTGCCTACCTCGTTGCGGACCGGTTATGGCCCAAGATAAAGACAGCCGTAACTCCACTCATCTCTTATGGCGTGTCCCCACATCACATGCCTTTCTCAGGCACCATCACATTGCGCCATGAAACTTTCATTGATCTCATTGTCGACCTGGGGAAAAGCCTCGCCAAACATGGCGCGAAGAAAATCATCGTGATGAACAGCCATGGTGGAAACACCGCAGCCCTATCCATAGCTCTCCGAAAACTCTACGAAGAGGAAGGACTCTGGTGTGTTGGAATAGAATGGTGGAAAATCACCGCAGATGTAGTCAAGGAGACATTTGAACCGCCGCATTTCCATGCCGATGAAATGGAAACCTCCGTTGCCTGGGCCCTCGGTCAACGGGTCCTCGAGGACAAACGCATTGATGAACCCGGACGAGAACCGATTCCCGGTTTCACGAAAGCCACCATGTTCCCACCCCAACCGAACATCATGCCAGTATGGGACACCACTGACTTTACCGACTCGGGAACGATTGGCTACGGTACCCGAGCTGACCCGAAGAAAGGCCAAAAAGTAGTAACCGAAGCAGTAAATCGCATGGTGGCTTTTATTAAAAAGGTCGCCGCATTAGACCAGTAATTACATTTAGATAATTTCTTGCATGTCTGCCGTGGTTGGAGATTTTTCAGCTCTGACTCCCCAGATTCCGGCAAGTAAGCCTAAGAAGGGAGTAAGAAAGGTAGTGACTAGAAAGAGTGTGTTAAAAGCAAACAAAATCGAAATTGCCATACCAACAAACCCCACGAGGAAACCAACTATTGAAATGACAAGAATGAGTGCCCCTCCAGCCCGTCGATTGATGAAGTAGATGATTCCTGCTCCAATTAAAAGGATAACACTGAATGCTGCATACCAAATGATTAATCCAGAGAGCATACCTACCATCATCAGTAGAAACATGCCCATGTAAGGATCAAAACCGAAAGTAGGCCCTTGAACACTCATCTCTACAAGTTGATAGATTTGAAAGACATTGAAAAGACAGGTCAATAATACGAGGGCAGGTTCTCGAATCGGTCGATCTGGATTGCCTTTGACGAGTTCGCTAACGGGTGTGGTTTTTTCGGAGAACACAATTTCCGCCTCCAACTTAAATTTGTAATTGGACCTCTCTGGTTGGAAAAGATTACCTGAACCTTAAAGCTTTTAGGTTCTATGCACAAGGGAGTCGATGAGCAGGGATTTGGTGTGTATCGATACGCTGTCAGACGAACAACGCGGAACAAGAAACTTATTTTTGCCATACTTGTGGGCGTTATGATAGCGACAACACTATTTGCTGCCTCAAATATCGGCGCTAATTCAATGATGGGCGCAATGCTCTTCGACATTCTTGACTCAGTTGCCACTGATATGATTTGGGACACGTATGACTGGGGAGATATACCGAATAGTTCAGATTTCTTTGCAATGCGTCAGGAAATCGAGAGTATCCAAGGTGTAACTAGTGCTGAACTCTTAAGCAGACATCAAAATGTGACTTACTATGATGATGACGAGCAATATCAATTCACCATTGGCATTCAAAATAACTCAACACTCTATGATGGTATCTTACCTATCTCGGGGAATATGAGCCTTGGAGCCAATCAAACGCTTATAACAACGAGTTCTTCCCAAATTTCAGATTATCCCATTGGGAGTAATTATTCTATTGAGGTTTATATTTGGACAGAAGTTGGTGAACCCATTCTCTATAATTTAACCCTTGAGGTTATTGGACATGTAGAACTTACAAGTCAAGTCCGGGATATTTTTCTTGTAGGAACCTGGTTCCCCTTTTGGGGGTTTGAATATGAGAGTTGGTTAGAACAACATGTAACCTTTTTCATTGTTAATCTGAACTCAACCTTTCTACCAATCTATGATTATGCTAGATCTAACCCAGATTCGCATTATGTTAACCTCGTAACACATTTCAACATCTGGATTGATCAGGCTACCTTCATTAATCCGTATAATATTCAATCATCGACACAAGAACTACTACAACTAGGTTATCAGATTCAAAATTCATTAATCGCCTTAGGATACGAAGGATACCTTCAGAATACAATTGCCATGTCGCTTCAATCATTTGTGAGCATTTCAGAGGGCTTTCGGGGGGTGTTTCTGCAAGTGTCTATTCCTGTTTTCTTTATTGCCTTGTATATGGGTATTACACTAAATGATGTCTCGTATTCGATAAGGCGTCGTGAAGTCGGACTCTTACTCACAAAGGGTGTGACACGCAGCACCATTACGAGTCTGTTTGTTTGGGAGGCTCTACTCGTGGGGCTTCTCGCAAGTGTCTTAGGAATTTTACTTGCTATCTTTCTTATTCCATTCTTTATCTCTACAGTAACATGGGTTGCAATCGTCACCACGGGTCTTGGTGTCGACACGATTTTTTTGACCATTATGTTTGGCGTTATTCTAGCAATTATTGCCTCGTATTTGCCTGCCCGTAAGGCATCGAAAATCCCTACCACCGAAGCTATTCGGGAATACACATTGGTAGGAGAATCCATGGAATATCGAAAAATGTTGGCATGGACAGCGTTAATTTTGGGAAGCTATAAGCTCGTTATCTGGCTTTTAGGCATTAGCGTCCAAGAAGTTGTTCTTCAGCTCATCTTCACAAATCCGATACTAGGCTCACTGGCAGCCTATTGGTTAATCTTTGACTCGATAATTTCTTTCTGGGCTCCACTTCTTTTCCTGTGGGGACTCACTACTATAATTGTAAAAGGCTGGAAAGGTTTCTATCAGTATTCCCAAAGCTTCATCAGTCGCATCCTAGGTGAGCTAGGTGGTCTTGCATCTCATAACATTCGTCGGAGACCTGGTCGAACAGCAGCGATCATCTTCATTACTGCACTTTTACTGGGCTATAGTGTACAAACAGTTGGAATACTAGGAAGTAGCCAAGACCTTGCTGTAAGAAGAGCCTTCACCTCAGTGGGTGCTGACTTGAATGTTTTGGTGAGTTATCCGGAGAACATCTCGGATTTAATCCCCACAATAAGAGCACTTGATGGCGTCCGCGGAGCCACAGGAGAACTCACGTTTAGGGTTGAATCGACTGCATTTTCTATTGGTGTCCGGGCGATTAATGTGAGTGAATGGTTGAGTGTGGCATATTGGGAACCTGGCTGGATTTCTGGGATTCCTCCCCTCTCTGCCTTCGAATTACTTGGGGAAGAGAATATGACCATCATTTTAGAAAAGAAGCATGCATTCTATTATGGTTTAGATATCGCTGACCAAATTGTAGTACAATTCTCATTGATGGGATCCTATCATCCACTTTCGATCGTGGGATTTATGGGTCCAGACCCTGAATTGTATCAGGATCCATGGGGAGGAAGCGCATGGTTAGCTGAAGATACGTGGTCTTACGTCCCTATGGAATTGGTTGAAGAATTCTCGAACGAAACTGACCCTACGGGCCATATCTTGGTGGCTCTGGACTCACCGAGTTACAATGCAGAAGTAATCCAAGCTATTGAAGCCTTAGATGATGTTCTGAATGTAGATTCAGCGATAACTGATATTGAGGAGTATAATACTAATGTTTTACTCAGCTCCACAACGAATATGATGCAGATGGGCGTGATTTTCGCACTCTTACTGGCATCTGTGGGTACCTTCGTTATCATCTATTTGACTCTCCGAGAACGTCGCACAACCACCGCCCTGATGAGTGCACGGGGCACGACATACTCTCAGACCGTAATAATATTAATGGCAGAAATTCTGACGATAATGGTGTTTGCCATCGTCATTGGATATGCTGTGGGATTAATTATCTACTATGGATTGGTCAGCGGTGGAACAACTTCATTTGAACCACCACTCTTATCTTACCATTTCTTAGCACCCTCATTTTTAGGCATGTTTCTGCTCCAGACGGGTCTTATCACTGGTATGTTATTGCTAGCTACGCTTATTCCGATTCTCATTGAGGCACGTGTTGCCCGTTATGATCTATCAGTGTTGAGGTGAAAAGGAAATGGCATATATTGAAGTCAAGGATTTGGTTCGCGTCTACCGGATGGGTGACGTAGAGGTTCGTGCTCTTCGTGGACTCAATTTGAGTGTTCGTGAAGGTGAACTTATTTCCGTGATGGGACCTTCTGGGTCAGGGAAAACGACGTTACTGAATATCTTAGGAGGACTCGACCGATCTACGGCCGGTGAAGCGAAAGTCGGTGATGTCGATGTAACGTTCCTTGATCGGAGACAGCTGGTTATGTATAGACGTCGGGTTGTCGGGCACATCTTTCAGACGTTAAACCTTGTGCCAACCCTTTCTGCAGCAGAAAATATTGCATTGCCTATGATTGTGAATCGAGTCCCAAGAAGGGATCGCCAAAGCCGAATCGATGAGCTCCTCGAAACGGTTCAATTAACCGATCGGAGGAAACATAAACCCGATGAATTGAGCGGAGGAGAACAACAACGCGTTGCAATTGCTGCGGCATTGGCCAATGATCCTCCCATTATCTTAGCAGATGAGCCGACAGGCGAGTTGGATTCAGAAACATCTCAGATTATCGTAGATTTTCTTGTCCAAATCAATAGGAAGTTTAACAAAACCACCATTTTGGTCACCCACAACCCTATCGTGGCAGCTGCGACTGAACGAATTCTTCGGATTGATGACGGGGTGATTAAAGCGGCGTACACGCCAGCAGAGCTTGAATCTGGCGCCGAAGGGCGTACTGTGAGTTATGTTGACCAGATGCGACAGCGTATCAAGAAGCTTAGTGTGGAGCTTGCCGATTTGGATGAAAAATTCCGGAAAGGCGATGTGGATGGCGATGAGTATGTTGAAGAACGCCTCCGACTGAAGGCTGCGATTCGTGGCCTCGAAGACGAAGTTCATCGCCATGGCGGCTAACCTGCCAAATCACACTTTGAATGGGATTAATCGGAAGGATTAATTGGGTTCCACCCTTCAATGCATTAGAGCTTGTAAGAATTTCAGGAGCGTTAGTCCTGTGCCTTTTCGAGATTACATCGCAGCACCTCACAAATTAGCTTATATTGAAGGTAAAGAACGAAGAAAAATACCGTGCATCTTTTGTGCCATCATCAAAGGTGATCCATACGTTAAAACCAAAGTCGTCTACCGTGATGATGCTTTCATGGTCATTCTCAATATGTTTCCTTTCAACCCGGGACATGTGATGGTCGTTCCTATCCGACATGTGGAAACCCTCTCAAAGCTAACCCGAGAGGAATTGAACACCTTTTTTTGGATGGGGGCTAAGACCGTACGGCTTGTGAAAGCCGCCTTCAACCCAACGGGTGTGAATGTGGGATTGAATATTGGATCAGCGGCAGGAGCCAGTATCCTTCATCTTCATCTTCATATCGTTCCACGGTATCCTCGTGAGTTGGGATTCATGGAAACCTCCGCAGATACTCGTACACTAGTTATGGATGCAGAAACCACTTACAACCGATTAAAACCACACCTAGGATTACTCCAAGATTCACCCAAAAAATGAGGGACAATTAATGGATTCAAAAACACCAAAGGAAAAGCATCAAGGTTTGGTTCAAGTTTATACGGGTGATGGAAAAGGCAAGACTAGCGCTGCGTTAGGTCTTGGTCTTCGAGCGGCTGGACATGGATTTGAAGTCTACATGATCCAGTTCATGAAAGGACAAATTAATTATGGTGAACTGGAAGCCGTTAAACGCATTCCTAATTTTACCATCCGCCAGTTTGGTCGTCCCGACTTCGTCGATCGGACAAAGCCAGACCCTCAAGATATTAAATTAGCTAAAGCTGCTTTGGATCATGCTCGAGAAATCATAAAGAAGACAAAAGTTGATTTCCTTATCTTGGATGAAGTGAATGTTGCTATTGATTTTGGACTTGTTTCTGAACAAGAAGTCGTCACGTTGATTAAAAGCCGCCCGGCTCATATGGAGATTATTCTTACGGGAAGATATGCGCATCCAACGATTGTTGAGCTTGCAGATTTAGTGAGTGAGGTCAAGGAGATTAAGCACCCGTATCAGAAAGGAATTGGTGCTCGACGGGGCGTGGAAATGTAGCGGGTTCGTTGAATCACTTTCATTAAGTGGAATATCAGGTTAATAATCTACAGAGTTGAACTTCATTGGCCAAAGACCGGCGTGGAAAGAAAAAATCAACCAAAACTCATGACTGGGAAGCCAATGTGCTGGAACCAAACATGGAGAAAACCTCAGAACGAGTTGAAAAGTTCATTACCACTTCTAGTGAACCCGTTGAGCGGCTTTACACGCCAGAGAATCTTCAGGATATTGAGTATGACCGCGACCTTGGATTTCCCGGGCAACCGCCGTTTACACGTGGAGTGTATCCAACGATGTATCGCGGTCGGCTCTGGACAATGCGGATGTATTCCGGATTCGGTACTGCCGAACAAACAAATGAACGCTATCAGTATCTCCTGGAACAGGGGCAGACCGGTCTAAGTGTCGCTTTTGATTTGCCCACGCAGATTGGGTACGATTCTGATCATCCGATGGCAGTAGGCGAAGTGGGCAAATGTGGTGTTGCTATCCCCTCAGTGGAAGACATGGCTACACTCTTCCAAGGAATTCCTTTAGACAAAGTGAGCACCAGTATGACAATTAATGCCCCTGCGGCTGTTCTGCTAGCGATGTATATTGCCATTGCAAAACGTCAAGGTGTAGATCCTAAAGTGCTTCGTGGCACCATTCAAAACGATATTCTCAAGGAGTATGTGGCTAGGGGAACCTACATTTATCCCCCAACACCATCCATGCGTCTCATTACTGATACTATCGCCTATTGTCGAAAGGAACTACCCCGTTGGAATACTATCAGCATCAGTGGCTATCATATTCGCGAAGCTGGAAGCACCGCCATCCAAGAAGTGGCATTCACCTTTGCCAATGGTATTGCCTACGTCCAAGCTGCGATAGATGCGGGATTACACGTGGATGAATTTGCACCGCGTCTCTCATTTTTCTTTGGCGCCCACAACGACTTGTTCGAAGAAGTGGCGAAATTCCGAGCGGCCCGACGATTATGGTATCGGATTATGCGGGACCGGTTTAATGCTGAGGAGCCCCGATCCTGGTTGTTACGATTTCATACTCAAACAGCAGGTTGCAGTTTGACTGCCCAGCAACCGGAGAATAACATTGTACGGGTCACCATGCAAGCACTAGCTGCAGTCTTGGGTGGCACCCAATCACTCCATACCAACTCCATGGACGAAGCGCTTGCCTTACCAACCGAAAAGGCTGCCACCATTGCATTACGCACTCAACAAATCCTCGCGCATGAAAGTGGTACAGCAAACACGATTGATCCCTTCGGGGGGTCTTATTTCTTGGAGAATCTAACAAATGACATCGAAGAAGGGGTCGTGAAATATCTTGATCAGATTGATAAAATGGGTGGCGTACTCCGAGCGATTGAAACTGGTTTTATTCAACGGGAAATCCATGATAGTGCTTATCGGTATCAACGAGAAATTGAAACCGATGAACGGGTCGTCGTCGGTGTAAACAGATTTAACATTCCTGAGGAAGAGCGCACAATTGAATATCTTCGCGTTGACCCAGCAGTGGAGAAAGCCCAATATAAGAAATTAGAACGTTTCCGGAAAAACCGAAATGCCCAGGCAGTCGAAACAGCTCTTTCTCAATTGAAACAGGTTGCAGAAGGAAAGAAGAATATCTTTCCTAGCATCCTTGAAGCTGTTGAGGTCCATGCGACACTTGGTGAAATCTCTGATGCACTGCGTTCAGTGTTTGGTGAACATAAACCTGCACAAATTTTCTAATACACTTTTACCGGTTCTGAATCAGAGGGTATGGTCACCAGTATAATTGGAATCAGTGCGAGGGCAAACAAGGCAGCAACCCAATAGACTCCAGGTAGAGTCCAGAACACAAGCACCATCGTCATTATCAAAGGCCCGAGTGTCTGCCCTAATCGTAAGACGAAGCCATTCAGAGACATCAGTGCGGCACGATTCTCCGTTGGGGCTAGACGTACAAGTAGGGTTTGAGTAGTCGGCATAGCAAAACCGATTCCAATCCCATAAAATGTTACAGGGATGAGGAGAATAAAGAAGGTTGGGGCAAAGGGAACTAGGAAGAGTCCCAAAGTCAAGAATGGGAAAGCTGTAAGAAGAACGATTTTCATCGAAAACCTTTGAGCTAATCTACCTACAAATAGAGAAATAATAGCTGCTGCTACTGAAATCAAAGAGAGAACAAGACCTGCAATGAAAGAGTTAACAAAAAAGGATGTGGTAATGAGAAACGGAAGATAGGTAATGATTGCGCCATAAAGCATGATAAACACCGTAGTGCTTATCAAGAATAGCCCGGCTACTTGTCTATTTCTGAGAACTATGCCAACTTGGGTGAAATATTGCCGTAATGAGAGCATATCTTCTGGTTTCGGGACGTTCAGTTTGAATAGAGCAGCTAGGCTAATAGGGATGGCAATGAGGGGGAGATAGAATGGGTAAAACCATCCAAAAAGCGCAAGAAGTCCTCCAAGGAGCGGATAAATGGCAGTTCCGGCGCTTTGTACACTAACCATGTAGCCCATTACTTGAGTGCGTTGTTGTCGTCTATACAAATCTCCAATAATAGTGACATTGAGGGACCCTAATGCAGCTGCACCAATCCCCTGAATGAACCGAAAGATAAGCAGTACAAGAAAGGGCGAGATTCCTAGTGCAAAGCCGATAGGTTCAGAAAAAGCACAGGTAAATCCTGCAACGCCAAAAAGCATCAATGAGGGAGCTAACACGGGTTTTCGTCCAAAACGGTCGGCAGCAACACCCAAGAATGGTGTGAGGAAAATACCCGGGATGGTGAAGATGATTATAACGAGACTGATCATTCCTGGTGGAATACCCAGTTCCAGACTCATCTTGGGAAAGGCGGGAGTAATGCTGGCTACGCCCAGGACGGCAATGAGAGTGGTGCCAAAAATGATTAAGAGATTGGCTGAAAGGGGCGGACGTTCGTCGATTTCGCCTTCAGGGGGCATCTCGTTTGGTTTCATCTTAGCCGCTCCAACGCCTCACCATTAATAAAAACGTTTGTAGATTACAGGATTAAAGAAACAGAAGTCTTTTCTAGCCGAGATGAAAATGACTCCTTGGAGTTGTTTGAATATGCGGATTGCACACATTGGTATTGCAGTGAAAGATGCAGAGGCGGCTCTCAAGTTATACCGCGAAGTCCTAGGACTTGACCCCACCCATACTGAAGTTATTGAGAGTCAGAAAGTCAAAACAGTCCATATTCCTATCGGAGATTCCAGCATTGAGCTCCTAGAATCGACGAGTCCCGATGGCGTCGTCGCTCAGTTCATCGAAAAACGTGGGGAAGGAATTCATCATATTGCTATCGAAGTAAAAGACATCGACATTGTATTAACCCAGATGAAAGCTGCTGGATATCGACTTATTGATGAGACCCCACGTTTGGGAGCAGATAATATGCTCATCGCCTTTGTGCATCCCCGCAGCACAAATGGTGTCCTTCTCGAATTATGCCAACACGCCAAGGATGAATAGGACGCGGTGCAGGGCATGACAAAACCACCAATCCCCTTTGAACCAAGAAACGATCCTTTCTATCATGCCCTGGCGAATACTTCAAAACTAGTAGTCAAACGTTTACTGCATTTTCCTGAACTCCCATCCACAAATACATACCTCAAGGAAAAAGGTGCTTTGGGTGAACGCGAAGGATTGGTCGTCCTAGCGGATACACAAACTGCTGGAAGCGGACGTTTCGAACGATCCTGGCATTCACCACCAGGCGGCCTCTACTTTTCAATCCTGCTTCGTCCAATGACCATTCTTGCCACGGAAGCGCCACTCATCACCCTAATGGCAGGCGTGGCTGTAGCCAAAGTCCTACAAACCGCCCTTGGGGTTCAATCCAAGTTGAAATGGCCCAATGACGTACTCGCTGAAAACCGTAAAGTGTGTGGGATTTTAGCTGAATCCACTCTGTTAGGTGAAGACATCGAATACGTGGTGTTAGGAATAGGCGTCAATGCAAATACTCCGCTCAAAGAAATGCCTCCAGACCTGCAAAATTCAGCAACAACTCTCCAACACATTTTGAATCGTCCCATTGACCTACCTCGATTGTTTGGATATCTCCTAGGTCAACTTGAGTTCTGGTACATTCGGCTTTGTGATCAGGGCTTCGCTGCGATTAACCGAGAGTACCGACGGCTCTGCACCCAACTGGGACAGAAGCTGACAGTTACCATTGGGAAAGAACAGTTCACTGGCGTCGCAAAGGATATTGGAGTTGATGGAAGCTTAGTTCTCCACACCATTTCGGGACGAAAACACATCCGAAGTGCTGACATTCTTTCTTCAACGTAGGGAGCAAGTTTGAATGATGTTCACAATTCTTTTAGGAGTGAAATTCTCACAGTGAACGAGGAGAACCATTATGATATTTGCAGCTTTACATCATTTTTCTGTAAAATTGGCTCTTCAATTTGATCCATTCTTTGACTGGATCTTTGGATTTCTTGGAATCTTTTGGATATTTTTCATCGTTTTCTTTGCGATTTTCTTCATAATGATAATCGTAGTAGGCTATAGAGCGTGTAAAGCATCACAAACCACACGGAGAATGTATGATGCCTCAAAAGTATCTGTATCGCGAACAACCACGCGACACCTTGTTCGAGAAACCTTGCCTACTGAATGCCCCGAATGCGATGCGCCACTGAAATACAATGAGGTAAAGTGGGTGGGACCTCGACGAGCCGAATGCCCATACTGTGGAAATGTAGTTGAATTACAAGAAGAGGAAATCTTCGAAAATTAATAAAAAGAAAGAAATTTGGTGACCAGCGAAAAGAAGCTAGTCACCTTTCACCTAGGAAGTTCACAGTTCTTATCGTTTAGCTAGTCTTCCAGAGCAGGTGAATGTTACAGTATTCACGAGCCAAGTCGGGTTTTCCTTTCATGGGGAAGTTCGCCTCGGGCTTCATGCCAGGTTCAAGGAACTTGCGCATGACCCATCCATCTTTGATTACTTGGATCCATTCAATCCAATGTTTATCGACCATTGGGTGAGGAGTTGAACCAACGACGGTGTGGATTCCCTCCTTGGTTTCTTCAACGACTGGCACATGTTTTTCGGTCGTGAAATCAGCGGTCTGTTCTTCCATGAGTCTCATGGCTTGACCGCAGCAGACTAGCGTTCCTGCGCCAGTATGGACTACTTCTACGATGTTTCCGCAAACCTCGCATTTGTAGATTTGGAGGAGTTCAGTCATTTTATAATCACCAATATCATTCTAACCTGAAAGTATAAAGAGGTCTACCCTGACTTTTCCTTCGCCTCTTGTTCTTTCTTCTTTTTAACCATCTCTTGAACGTCGTTATAGATCTCTTCGCCCACGCATTCTTTGGCGTACTCACAATACTCTACGCAGGAC
>JAEOSA010000183.1 GCA_016840595.1 Candidatus Hermodarchaeota archaeon
GTTTGAATCAACTTCTCCAACACAATATTCCGGGCCTGAATCTGCCGTTGCACCGCACTAATAACCCCCGTGGTCACTGTAGGTCCACCAAGAATGAATCCGTACGGATTGCCCACAGCAATGGTCAGCTGCCCCACTTCTAATTCATCAGAATCGCCAAGAGTCGCAGGTATCAAATTCCCATCGTCGACCTTGAGAACAGCAATATCAATGAGTTGATCCCCCCCAAGCAGAGTGGCATCGTGACGACCCCCCTCTGTATCTGCCACAGAGATGCGCTGGGCTTTGGCGACAACATGTCGGTTCGTCACAATGTGATTATTATCATCCAAGACAACACCCGAGCCCATCCCGCCCACAGGATGGACACGGTAAAAGTTCCGCATTAACGCTAGGGTGCTCACACTGACAACACTTGGTGTGACGCGTTTTACTGCTTGAATGAGTTCCTCTTGAAAGGGGTGTGTAGGAATCGGCATTACTTAATTACTCACATTTTGTGAGTAAAAACCTATCGAATATCCAGATTGTGCAACTAATGTTATATTGTGCCAAAATATGACATGATAAGCTCAAAATCTGGCACAATAACATGTTCCTAATGTTCCCAGGCAGCAATGCCTGTGCAATGGCTTCCGAATCACATCATCCAAGCATAATAACGATCGTGATATGACACAAAGAGGACCCGCCCAGACCGATCCACAACAACGCGTTGATAAAACCAGAACCCATCACCCCATCCAAATGAGCCCGCACCCGTTCGATCAATGGTTAGTCGCAAATCAACGAAAAAAACATCCGTGTAGTTCAACCATAAGCGAGTCGGTCCAATATAGTCTCCAAACCGCACAAACTCAAAACCCGTGTAGCCAGTCCCATTCCAATATCCCCCTCGCCAGAAAGAAAAAACGTTCCCGTAGAAAGGTTTGGCTTCCAATGTCTCCAGAATTGTGTCATTATTTGCTGTAAATACAACTGGCCAATGAGAATTTGATTCAACCAAAGCTGCATTTAGCTGTACACTCAGGGTCGAAAAATGCGTGCAGTTAGCAACATACGATATTGCGCGTCTACCCAGCGTGAGAAACGGATTGAACGTTTGATTTATGATCGCGTATTCAAACAGGGTATCGTTGGACAGAAATTTTGTTCCACCGACGGGCTCCAACGAGTACTCGAGCACCCCACGATAAAAACTGGAATCTGACAGATTGGTCGTTTCACTGACCGGAAGGAGGGCGTAGTCGAAGGTTTCCGCCACAAGCAGCGCCGCTGCTTCGTCTGGTGTATCAAAGCTGCGACGCTCCGCGTAAACATACGAGCCAGGCCACCCTGCCCCAATTAGAACATATGCCCAGAACGGCACAAGCCCAATACCTAGGATCACCAGAACCACTAAACCAACTCCAATGATCCACTTCCTCCGCGACCTCATTTTATAAGCTGTGACCACTAAAACCCCACCAATTAATATCAACACAAACACATAGAGGTATAGACCAATATCCGCTAACCTAAGATACATAACTACCATTCACTGCACCTCCATGCCTGCTTATCAGGGATATTGTTATTCCCCCATAAAGCTATTCCACTCCTTTCCCGCATTTCAGAATCAACCTATTCGGCTTGGTGAAAAAACAGCACAATTTTAAAAAAAGAGAAAGAGGGAGGCAGCCGGATAGCGAATCGTGGGTCATTAACAAGCCAACATGATCCGACTTTGCATAGTTGTAATCTTATGAAATGTAAGCAGAGTCACATTTTGGGATTAGTTTTTTTGGTATTTATGGCGATTGCACCTTTCGCCACATAATGTGAGCGTGGCGCGATTCTGTGAGTAAAAAGGCGTCGGTCGTACAACCAATCTTCTATGAGGGTCCAACTCGCTATCAGGGCTTCTCTTCCAGTGACCGATTATTTTGTATGTTTTTTAAACGGGCTTTTTTAGCAAGCAAAATAGGTAAGTCCAAATAATTTAATAGCGGTTCTTTTTGCGGTATTTGATATGATTGTTGATGTCCGTTCTCGTGAAGAGTTCATCAAAGAACACATTAAAGGAGCATTCAACTTCCCGTTACAGGATCTCGAATATTATTTGGATTTCTTTCGTGATCAGTCCATCGAACTCTTTTGTAATACTGGATTTCGTTCGAGGATAGCGAAGGATTACCTTCAGAAAAACGGGATAACTGCTGAAATAATTCCAATGTCGAAACATGGGGAGTATGAGATGATCCAGCGTAGTGTAGTTTGTGCGGTTAATTATTTGACTGTGAAACCAGGCAAAGAGCAAGATTTTACGGATTTAGCCGGTGACCTGTGTCATAAAACCGTGGAGAAAAAGGGATTCTTGGGATCGAAGATTTTTCGAATCTCATCGATCTCGTTTGGAGGGAGCATGGTTCAAGGACCGTACGAAGAGGTCCCCATCAAACCCACGAAATATGTAATGCTTACCTATTGGACGAGCAAAGAAGCTCATGAGAAGTTCCATGAAGATCCCGAAATTCTTGAAGGATTTGGTAAGCTGATGCCTTTACTGTCGAGTATGCCCTTTGAAGAGTTTGGGGACATCATTCGATAAACCCATCTTCAGCGGTAGCTGTCCAGGAAGCGCAGTCGAAGAAGGTTTGAAGTAAGTTCTGGGTGTTAGTTTCTAGTTTTCGTGGAGCTAAACGAATTTTCGTAGTGTTTGTGACTATTGCCGTGTTCACCACAAAATGTGAGTGTGACGTGATTTTGTGAGTATTAATCTTTTACACTTAAAATTTAACATAATAGAATAACGAATAAAATAAATAAGCTCTTAGGGAATATTAGCCTTTATTTGAAAAAAGGATGGGGGGTAGGGTGTTTACCCTATAGGCACTTGCTTATGAGCGTCGTCTGAGGTAGAGGATGACTAACACAGTTATGATGATTAATTCGATGATGCAGATGGCTATCATGAGTGTTGTGTAGTTATCTACTAGTATTGTTGTATAGATTGTTTCGGGAGGCGGAAGTGGAACGATGTAATCAAATATTGCCACATTATCAATGGCCCAACCGCTCTGAGCTTGAAAAGCGAAGTAACCAGATATGGGAAAGACAGTGTCTTGAACTGATATGCGGAGAGTTCCATTGACATAGATGTTGAAATACCCGGTGGAATTTCGTGTCACATCGAAGTGGGTCCAGCAATTTGTCCACGTAGCGTTACCCGGTAAAACCTCATATTCACCCTCAAGAGAGTAAGTCCCATCATAGCATCGTTCAAGGGTAACCGTAGGCTGATAATAGTGCGATCCTAGATTACGCGTGTATATCCAAATTTCGTAACTGTAATTCCTGTATGGGCCAGGAACATTGGACCAAGCTTCTATGGGATTATAGGAATCGCCAATTAATTGAACGAAACACCAACCCAGTGTATTGTTGAATACAAACACATCGAAGCTCCATGTGCCATAGCAAATTGAGCTATTTATGTACGCCATACTCAAGTAGTGAAAGGTCTCATTTTCTGAGGGTCCAATGACCTTCAATGTTTGATCAGCAGCAGAAAAATTACCAACACCATCAGGAAAATACTCCATAAATGCAATTTTATTAAGAAATCTTCCGTAGGTATCCCAGCCCATATAGTCCATGTCATTGAAGGTATCCGCAATCACATCCGTTGCCCGCACCGCATCAGAGAACGGCAACAGCATCGACATCGCCCAGAGCACAGCTATTACAACTAGCAGACCACTCAACTTTCTCTGTTTTTTCATCAAATTCGGACTCTCCTAGACTTACTCCTACACCCTTCCGCCCAGGAAGGGTTGGACGCCCTCCCTTATCCTTCGAACCTTAAAAATTCGATTTTTCGATAAAACGTGAGGTTTAGTATTTCTTATTAATGGAAAACCGTAGATTAGTAAATTTGAACGCCAGATGACTTTCTAAATAAGTATGGTATCTTTTGGCTTCTTCATAATTGGAGACTCCCGGATTGTTTTTTGGTGAAGTATAGGTGGGGCTCAGGGTTCCTTTAGCAAAAATAGAAACTGGCTCATTTTCATTATGAGGATCTCATTCTACCAGAAAAGATTTCGATAGCACTGTGAGAAGACGATTATGTATTCCGTTTTGGAGCTTAAGCCATGAGAACGGTCCTGCCAGATGAGTTCCTCAGTGGGAATCTCGGGGTCTAAGTAGCACTCGGGGTACCATGTCGTGGTACATCAGCTTGAACCACACCCAAACGAAGGCGTCTGCGAGCTGATTATCCGCCTTTCACGCCTTTGGCTATGCGGTCGCCGATTTCCTTATCGATGTTGCGCCAGTATTCAAAGGCCCGCTGCAGAACGGGTTCGGACACGCCGTTTTGCA
>JAEOSA010000184.1 GCA_016840595.1 Candidatus Hermodarchaeota archaeon
GGTTAAGTCAATTTTAGCAATGTAGTAACCATTCTCGAATACTAGTGCACCAAGTCCAAAGTCCCAATCATAACTACCCGTGGCACCAATAATTTGGCTTCCATCCCAATCGGTATAGTTGAAGTAAAGCCAGAGAATCTCACCACGTGGCACTTCCCAATTGGCTAAATCTAATTCAGTAGTAATGTTTTGCCCATTTAACGAGTAAATGGTTTGAACCCGGACTAAGGTCAAATCCGCGGGTACGGAGAGAATGTTGATGGTCACTGTGGCGAGGGAGAATTGGAAGCTGGGTTTTTGGCAGGTGAGAGTGACATCATAGATTGCGCCTGCAGCAAAAATGTCGCTTGGAAGATCGATATAGTACCAACCGATGCCCTTGGTAACATTTGGTAAGAGTGTTCCTGTGAGATTACCCCAGAAATAGTAGACATCAGCATTGGGGATGCCTGAATCGTTGACAAGGTTACGGTAAAACACGTTCACCTTGAAGTCGTCACCCCAATAGACGTTGAGTACACCGGATTCAGGCTCTAGCACTGCTGGGCTAAGGGTGAGAATAAGGCTGACCGCTCGTGATTGCGAGTCAACGTTGACTGAAGACGCGGTCACGTAAATCGTATAGGACCCGGCGACTAGTCCGGTAGTGTCAATTGTAACATTGTAGATTCCGCCTCCCACTTCATTGTAAGTCCCATTAAGGTGACCTACAGAATAGGTGACGTTAGCCAATTCAACGCCATCACCATATTGGGTTGTGTAGTTGACGGGAAGGGGGAAGGATTCACCTACAATGTAGGTAAGATAGTACTCACCAGGAGGAACCGTATCGAGTATACTCCCGATTTGCTCAACATTAATCAAAATGTATTGAATTTCTGGTACTGCATTGGGTCCAGTAACATATGCCGTGAGATAGTGAATTCCGATGTTACCTAGGGATGAGTTGAGCCAAACCCCATAAAGGGCGTTTATTCCCGTATCATTATAGGTTGAACCACCTATCCATGAAAAAGTTACATTGGCCGTGTTGAATGGTTCTCCTAAGAAGTTTTCAACGTAGACTTCGACCCAGAATTGTTCGCCGTATACTACATTGACTGGTTCACTCACTGTGGAAGTGACAACTAATGTCATTGGTGTCACAAAGACAGCGATTCGAACCTGTTGTCGTTGATAGCGTTCTTTATATAAAGTAATATTCAACAAATACGAGCCGATGGCACCTGGGCCAGTACTATTGATTTCAACGTTATACCAGCCATCAGCTCCTTCAGTAACCTCGTAGAAGCCATCAGTCCAGTTCACAGTGACAATTGCGTTAGTGATGCCAACATCGCCAACAATTTGGGAGTACCGGACATTAATTGTGGTATTTCCACGCCAAGGAATTTCAACTCCTCCGGATTGGGGAGTTTCAACTTTAGTTTCAGAGACAAGGTCAATGATAATGATGCAGGAAGCACTATCGTAGTAATTCTTGCTGGCATCTACTTTGATCCAATATTGTCCAACGGTCCCTGGATCTTGGGCATTGATTTCTGCCTCCCAGTACCCGGTTCCGGAGACATAATTGAAGGTAATTGTTCCAGTGGTCCAATTTCCTGTAATCGTTGCTGGTGGTTCAAGCCAGGCATGGCTATCGGAATCCTCGTAGCGTACTTTCGGGAAGAGGGGTTGATCTTCTAAGAAGGATTCGATAAGGGGTTCACGGGGATTAAGGGAAGTTGAGTGATCCATGGTATATGTGGACGAATATTCTCCTGCTTCTGTTGAGTTATCCCATGATACAGAAATAGTATAGATGCCTCCTGTCGTGTTCCAACCATCGTTATAGAAACTCGTGCCATATACCCAGCCTGCAGCGGTTGGCGTTACCAATTCAGTATACCAAAGTCCACCACCGGGTTGGTAAATTGAGACATTAGCCTGAGTCGTAGTTACACCCACAGGTGGATTGTTTAAACCGTCTAAAATTCGTGCAACAACACGTGTAGTATTTCCTGCTCTTATTGCTGATGTTGGGGTCCAGCCTCCATCCCATATCTGGAGTTCAGCTGCGTCCACATAATTGTGTGATTCGGCTTCAATTTGCCAGTATCCATCAGGGCTATTCGTAATTGTGGTTGCGGGAACGATGAGGTAGCCATCTCCTAAATCGCCACCCTGACATTGACCAACCTTGTTGATGGTGGGGAGTTGGGGTTCAGAAACGAAGGTGATATCCCAATCAACAGGAATCGTAAAGTTGAACACGTCATTCCAATATTGCGTTGGTAATGCTAATTGGTAGTAGAAGGTCCATGCAGTGTTTTGTCCACTTCGTGCATTGAATCCCACGCCAACGGATGTTGGACTTTGTGCGTATAGTGTGGATGCTGTCTTGTTAGCAAAAAGGTTTAAGTCGCATATGCCAGTGACCTCAATGTCTAAGTCGGGATCTGGCGGAGTGGGGGTGGGAGTCCACACAAGAGTTGATGTTACGGGGGTAGTCGTCCAGACTGGTGTAGGAAATTGTTGAACAAAGCCCGAACCGCGACTTGTTTGATCTTCCACTGCTAAGCCATTCATTTGGAGATTAATTTCAGTGGGATATACTTTGGTCTTCATGTATAGCCAAACATTGTCAAATTGCACACGCATCCAGTCATTTGAACTATATCCCACACTCATTGTAGAGAACATGCCAATTTCGAGTTCGATAGCGCTATTGGGAATGTCAAAGAGTCCGGCATCCAGTTCAATGAATCCGGTGTTGTGCCAGTTGGTATCTCCAACGGATTGAAAGCCCTTTGCCCATACCTGTGAACCATTTATTCGGATATAGACATTGAACAAAGCGTTGCTTCCCCAGGCACTGTTCACCTGATAGTCCATTTTGATTGCGACCCAGTCAATGTCGCTTCGGTTGACTGAGTAGGTTTGGGTCCACCAAGTTCGGTCGTTGTTGTCGTAGCGATAATAGGATCCATCCCATCGCCCGTCTTCCTGGACACGGACATAACCATTACCATCGGGACCTCCGCTTTGCCAAGTTTGGCTGAAGGTGTTACTTCCACCAAGGTCATTATATCCGCTTGTCCAGTATGTAGTGCCTCCATTGAAACTGGGGTTCAATAGCCAGGTTCGATTTTCGTAGAGATTATTAATCCCAAAATCGAGGCGATGACCGGTCCATCCTGGAGGTAACACGACACTGGCTGAATCTCCTGATGGGGTTTGTGTCGCGCTATCATAGAAGAGGAATACGTCCTGATTTGCATCCGTTCGATTAGCTACCTCTTGAACAGTGCGCGCCATCCCTACACCAACATAATCAGGACTTGGAAGTATAGGCGAGCCACCTGGAACAGAGGGACCTAGACTTCGAGTTGACGTTGTGAATCCAGCATTTGTCGTGAGATTCTTTTCAGAAGAGTTGGGGCCTATGGGAGTGAAAAATGCAGGAATGAGCAGGACAAATAATGCCAATATGGCAAAATGACGGACTTTCATTTCGTGTTCTCTCCAAGTGGCAAGATAATTTGTGTGAATTCAAACTGGAGTAGCCACTGAATTAGAACCACGGAACAGGAATTTAAATAGCTTTCCTGAAATTCACAGTTGAACAAACCAGCGACAGGAAACCAGAATGGTAGTCTTTGATGTGAAATCCTCCGACATCAAAGCACATTCTGACTACTTACTTTGATTACTCTTCGTCTACATCGATGTCTTTGTATTGCTCTCGGAGAGTTTTGAAGACTTCTTCCTGTTCTTCGGGAGGTAACCCGCTGATCTGTTTGAAGAGGGTCTTCTTTTCTCGTTCACTGAGGGCGGGTATCTCGTCGAGGCGTGCTTGGATGATTCGTGCTTCAGCAGCTTCGTCGAGTAGCCCGTCGGGTGCTGCGGCTACTGGGACACGCCTAAATCGAGTACCATCGGCCATCTGGCGTTTGAGGTCTTCGAGGAACCAGATGCGGTCTTTTGGTGGGATGCGTTTCATTTCTTCGAAGAGTTCGAGCTTTTGATCGCGACCGAGACCTTCGAGTTGGTCAAGTTCGTGCCAGATGTCAACTTCTTCAGCTTCCCGTTCATCAAGGACAACAGAAACAGGGATAGCTGTAGCAACAAAGGCGAGGTTAGCATTTCCATACGCATCTTGCATTAAGCCGGTCATTTGATCGGGTCGAGTATCAATCCGTCGTTGGTCCCGGCCTGATAGTGTGGGTGTTCTACCCTTTCCTAGAGTAGCGGCCATTTTCCGCATTTTCCGGACGAGCCATGGAAAGGCAAAGATCCGAGTATAGAGGAGCCACCCAATTAGTATCATGAGCCCGATAATGGCAGCGATGAGTCCGATAGCAATAGCACTTTGGGTGA
>JAEOSA010000028.1 GCA_016840595.1 Candidatus Hermodarchaeota archaeon
GAGAAATCCTAAAACTAGCCCGTGGCGTTAAAATAGCATTTATTGGGGCGAGGTTTTTCCAGCTTCGATGATTTCGTTGAAAACCCGATAGAAGTACTGTGTGGCCACCTCGAGCCCCGTTCGCCCCCCCTCGGTGAGCGTGTAGATCACTTGTCGCCCCTCTCGCTTACCCGAGATCAGATTCTTGTTACTAAGTTCTTTTAGTGCCGGATAGATTGTGCCCGGTGTGGGTTTGCTTCCCCGACGAAGGCCGATTTGTTCGGCAAGCTCCTGACCATTCATGGGTTTTTTACCGAGTTCCCAGAGGATTTGGAAGGAGAGCATGCCGCGCATGTCGCAGCAGTCGGGCGGGCAACATTCATCGATTTCTTTTTCTTCAGGCATAGCACTTATTGGGCGTCCGATACATTTAAATGTGCCTGTCGTCTAACTAGCCTTAACTTATTGGGCGACCAATACATTGGTGGCATACAATGACGGAAACCAAGAAAATCACCGAAATGACCGATGAAGAAATTAAAGAAGAAGTGAGAAAAGCCTACACCAAAGTTGCTCAACGCACAACATCCTGTTGTGGACCCACCTCAAGTTGTTCTCAAGAAACCCTAGCAGATAAATTGGGCTACGAGGTCACGGATCTTCCTGACTCGGTCACTGAATCTTTTGCTGGATGTGGAAATCCCGTTGCCTTAGCAAGCCTTCAAGAAGGCGATACTGTTTTAGATTTAGGTAGTGGCGCCGGACTTGATGCGTTCATGGCCGCTCGTAAAGTGGGTCCGAAAGGCCGAGTTATTGGCGTTGATATGACAACCGAGATGACAGAAAAGGCCACACTAAATGCTGAGAAATTGGGTGCAAAGAACGTCGAGTTTCGACAGGGCGATATTGAAGCTCTCCCCGTCGATGACGAATCTGTTGATGTCATTATCAGCAATTGCGTCATTAACCTGGCACCAGACAAGTCAAAAGTTTTTACTGAAGCATTTCGGGTGCTCCGTCCAGGTGGGCGAATGTTAGTTTCGGATGTCGTGTTAGAGAAGACGCTACCCAAGGAGGTTCGCGACGAGGTGGCTTCTTATACCGGTTGTTTGGGAGGAGCCATCCCCAAAGAGGAGTATCTTCAACTCATGCGGGATGCAGGATTTGTTGATGTCCGAATTGTCGGTGAAGCGCCGTTCAACTTTGCTACCAGTGCCAAAATTGAAGCTCATAAGCCAAAGCGATAATTGCGCATTTTTAGAGCTACATTTGAAAAGAATCTTATACCGTTCTCGTCGAATTCTGAGTATTACGGGAGTTATTTTCCTGGAAAGAGGATGAATTGATCATGCGCAAGAAGGATGATGTGTTGAAAGTTGGAGAGTTCTGGAGAGAACCCGTACACTACCGGGTGACCGTGATTGAGGAGGGGAATTGCCGTGCGGCTCACAAAAAGGGAGAGACGTTTGAATTTGATTGGAAGACCCCTGAAGGGTTTTGCCCTGAAAGTTTTGTCGGCATGTATCCCATCCTTCATTCCCTTCGAGTAATGGGCGATATGCGGGAACTTGGAAGCCCCTATCGAAATGTCAGAATCTATAATTGCCCATCACGCGTTATCAAATTTCAAATAGAAGCCACGTACTGCTGTAATCTCTGTGGAAAGAAATTATCAATTGATGTTACTGGGGCAGTTGGACATAAGCTTGAGAACCCAGAAGAAAAGATTTACGTCCGTATCTGCCCTGACTGTTATGAGAAACATAAGAACAAAGCACTCATCTGGTAACCAGCCTAGGCACCGTTGTTAATTTAGAGAGGAGAACGACGCGGTAAAGATGTTCTTACACGAGCTGGCACCTTATAATTAGTAGATTAATAAGAAATCACATCAGATACATACAAACAACGTTTTCAATATTTCTGGGGGTCATTATATGGCACAAACTTGGAGGAACGGTTTCGTCCTCTTCGTGATACTCCTCATACTTACTACATTGTGGAGGGAAACCATCCCAGGTCAAGGATTTGGTGCTGATACTCATAGGTTGCATTGTTCTCAAGTGAAGGTCTGGTTCGAGGGGCATAATGCAAATAGCCAGAATGTATCCCTACGTCATCAACCATTCATGTCCTCATTTGGAGACCAGAAGGGGTTCGGTGATTGGTTACGAACAAATCGAGCAACCAATTATCGGAAAACCATTAGAAGCCCAACTCCGCTACTGCCTCATTCCCCTATTATAATAGGATCAGATGCAGATTTTGCTGATCAAGGATGGTCAGGTAATGGCACACAAGAAGATCCGTACGTTATTAGAGATTTGTCCATATCAGGAGGGGAAGATTGTATCCGAATCTGGAATACACGTGTTCATTTCATCGTCACAAATTGCTGGTTGAAATATGGACAATCTGGTTTTCTAATAGATAATGTAACTAATGCTCTCATTGCCAACACCACGTGTACTCATCATGATTGTGGCGTACAGCTGAGATTTTCAGAATCAATTGAATTAGTCAACATCACTTGCATTGATTCTTACAAAGGAATCTCTGTACGGGATTCCAATTCCATTAGGATAATCAACAATACTTGCTTCAACACAGATTTCGGACTGTGGATCTTCGATTCGTTCTCCACCGAGATTATCAACAACACTATCGAGAATAGCCGGTATTTTGGATGTGAGATTTACCCGGTCAATGATAACCTTCTCGCCAATAACTCGCTCGTGAACTGTGGTTTCTTCTTTGGCTCCTGGGAAGAAATGTCGGGAGCTCCCACACGGGGGGGCGTAGGGAGTTCCGTGGATGTAAATACACAGATTATAGGGAATACGGTCAATCAACGCCCATTGCTTCTGTGGGTAGGGCGTGAGGATTTCATAGTGCCTCTTGGAGGAGGACAGGTCATCCTTCTCAACTGTAGTATTGTCACGGTCAAAGACCAGAACCTCACCGACGCTTCAATCGGAATATTCCTTTGTTTTACCAGGCGATCGCGGGTTTTCAATAATACCTGTACAGGACACTCTGTGAACGGTATACGGGTTCAAAATTGCGAGTATATGAGGGTCAACAACAACCTTTGCACGAACAACACCATTTCAGGAATTACTCTCGATCAAACCTGGGACACCGAGTTAACTCACAATCAGTGCAACAACGACAACCGCTGGTGGAGTTGTGGCATTCGCCTCTTTGGATCACATAACAATGAACTCCTCAACAACACCTGCAACCACAATAGATATGGTATTCTCCTGGAATTCGCCGCTGGTAATCTACTCCTCAACAACACCTGCAACCATAGTCAGTACCTAGCGTGGGGGTGGTGGGGGCTACCAGGATTTGGTATATCGATTTCGGGGGATGAAAATACTGTAAGGCTGAACCATTGCACTGGCAATTTGGCGGGAATTGAGATTAGAGGTCAAAATAATAATGTGTTAGAAAACACCTGCACCAACAATTCACGCGGCATCTATCTCGAGAGTGATACCACACCAGTTTCTGATAATCTCTGCGTAAACAATAGCATTGGGATTTACATCTATGGCTATCAAGATCTCATAATCACAAATAACACAATGATCCGCTGCGGTCTTTACATATACTATCTGGGTCGTGAATGGATAGAACACGTAGATATTAGCGATAACACAGTGAATGGACACCCACTAGTTTTTCTAAAAAACCGTGTAAATATACAGGTTAGGTCGAGGGCGGGTCAAATCATTTTATTCAATTGTCGAGGAATTACGGTACGGGAGCAAAGCCTCACAGACTGCTCATACGGTCTACTTGTATATTGTACGAACCACTCTCTCTTCGTAGACAATAGGCTAAGAAACAATGAAGAACATGGAATTCTTGTTCTTGATTCTCACAACAATCATTTTACACGTAACATCTTCTCTAACAACGATGGTTATGGCATCTATCTCTATGAAGGTTGCCAGAACAATAAGGTGGATTGGAATATCTTCCATTCTAATGCTAGCCATGATGCGATGGATAATGGTCCAGAGTTTCAAACCGCTGGTGCGAACATCTTTGATTGTAACTATTGGGCTAATTACTCAGGTAATAGGATAATTATTGGTGGTTTTGGTGATATTCCCTACAATATTTCGGGACGTGCAGACAACCGTGATCTTCACCCTCTAATAACGCCTTTTAGCGTCCTAGTATTGCAATCCACAGAGCAACTACTGTTACTTTTCGAAGGTGTGGTGATTTTGGTCATAGTGATAGTTGTATTTGTCCTTATTCGAAGGAAATTTCGACGACACCCGTTATCCTCTACAGCAATCTTATCTCAACGGTGAATTAGGATAAGGGATGAATATTCACGTATTCAATTTACTCGAATCGTGTTCTCCTTCTAACCAAGAGACCAATAGTTATGGCACATAGAGTTCCTAGTAGAATGGCTTCCCAAGGAAATCCAGGGATTTGAATGTCCTCAACTTCTATCCACCGGTATCGCTCGTACATTCCGATCAGTTGTGTTGAGGTTATGGTGGGGTTATGCCAAACAAAGACCCAAGTGCGGTTGGTTCCTGAAATATCAAAAATGATAGCATCAGTAGTGACGTCTTCGACCGCGATTTGAGGCGTGGATGGTTGCGCTAGGGTCCAATTGAGATAATTGGCTTCGGTGAAAATGTAAAAATTAATGGCTATAACCCCTGAGGTCCAGTTGAATTCGAATTTTTCCCGGTCATGGGATGTGGTTTTGGTTATATGGTAATGCTGAAGCCCGAGAATCGGTCGGTTCAGGACCTGGTTCAGTTCCATGGGGAACCAGTAGCCATTCGCCTCAACGGTGGGGAGTAAGAGGAACATTAACCCTATTGTGGCTAAGACCAGAACAGACGGCCGCTTCATACTTCATACCTCCATAGAACTCCTTCAAGAAAAGCAACTAGAAACCGCGGTATAAATACCCTAAGGGTTATGAACTCATTTTATTGCAGTCGGTTTAGTCCAGATAAGATAGGCGAAATTCACAACGAGGGTAGCCCAAATAAACGCCCATGTGAAGGAGATGACCATAAGAGTATCACTGACGATTTCACCCCCGCCAATAGGCATTGCTCCAAATAACCACACTAACCCAGAGTACACATAAACAAAGAGAAAGCCAACAAGAAATTGGGCAGAAACTAAGCCCAAGACCATGAAAAAATCACGACCAAACCACCCCTTCTCGTACCGACGACTATAGTTAACGCATACAAAACTCGTAACAATGAAGATTAGAAGAAACGGAAACGTTGGTGGAGATGCATACATGTAGTTAACCACCCCTCACGCTAGCAAACTAGCCATCTAACCAGAAAAACGTTTTCTTCAAGGCAATAGGATACGCTACTTTTTCTCAGATGAGAAATAAGACTCCTCCTCTGCTCAGCCTTCCATACTTGAAAGCAGAGAGGAGGAGTGCCTGGATTTACTAGATTTTGCGCCAGTTTCGTGGTGGATTAGGCTTTTTCTTCTTCGGCGATGATCCCCGCAATGAGGATGAGAATACCACCAATGGAAAACAGGGTTAACACGCCAATGATGATTAACCCGACACGGTGAGAGCCAGGGTCGTCGCGCCACATAATTGGCAAGATACCGAGAAGCAGTGCCAGAATTCCTAGAGGAATGAGAATAATCGTGAAGAGGAAGATAATGGCAATGATTATTCCACCAATAAGGTTGAGAATTCCACCAACCAGGGCTAAAGTGCCCGCAGTTTCGTTTGACATAGTTTTTCACATCAACTGTTTCGAGACTAGTATCAACCCAGATGGGTCTTATGAGGTTCGTAGCGTTTCATTCTAAAAAACTTTCAGAAATAAAATAAGAACGAAATTCCGGTAAGCCGATTTTCCTGAATGAGCGTTCCCGATACCGCAATGTAAATATTTTGCCAAAACATAACTTTCGCGAAGGGCTGTATATTGGAAGAAAACGGACCACCACATACCCAACACACCACAACCTCCCGTACAATGGGTAACATCCTAATGCTGATAGGGATTTCGATATTTGTCATCTGCGGGATGATATGGATTGTGACACTGCTCAGTAACCAGCTGCCACAAGCGTCTCCCGCCATCGGACTGTTTGGGTACATCTTATTATGGGGAATAGGGGCTATTTTTCTCGGAATCTGCGTCCGATATACCGCTGATTAACCTTATCCAAACAAGGTGACTGCCAATTGACCAAAGTTGATGACTATATTGAGACCCAGAGCTCACCTCAAAAAGAAATTCTGGAAAAACTCCGGCAGATTATTTTCGACACATTTCCCGATACAGATGAGGAAATGAAATGGGGCGTACCCAACTTCCACAAAGGCACCTTTTACATCGTGGCGCTGAAAGACCACGTGAACTTAGGGTTTTCAATCAAAGGACTATCAGAGAAAGAGCTAGAACTCTTAGAAGGCTCTGGAAAAACAATGCGACACATCAAGATTCGCACCCTGCAAGATATCGACAAGCAGAAAATCGTATCCCTGTTGAAAATGGTGGTCAAGAAGGCTTAATCCTCGAAACTCTGAATAACTTGGGTCGTTTCACGGAGATGAGTCAGCACTTTGATACGCATCGCCATCTGCCCATTCACCGATCGCACAGCACAGGACAAGTAAAGGCGAATAAGGTCCTCTAAAGAAACGTTTAATATCCAATTCAAAGTTGAAAGTTAACGGGAACGGTGATGACGAAAAGGACAAAGGCATGGATGTTGGTTCTAGTCCCGATCTTCATTCTCATTATCATTTTAGGATCTCTTGTGATTTTTCGAGGATCTTGGAGTGGTTGTAGATATTATCCGGCTGAATTCACTTACCTCGAACACCGAAATTTTAGTACACCAGAGGAAGCGAACGCCCTTCATTTCGCTGAAACCTTCAACTACACCCTGATACCTGCTAATACAAGTTATCTTGAGCATTCAGGATTCATAACTCAAACACGGTGCGATGCCCTTAATATCACGGCACACGAATTCGACCCCTATGCGAATTGTGGTTATTTCCGGTATAATTACACAGCCAGCGTTAACTGGTACGCCAATCTCACCATAAACATGGATGCTTGGGAATACTACCCAGAACACAATCCCCTCCAAATCAAAGCCAACGAATCTACTCTCTTTCCCGTCAATCTCCCTGATTGGCCTATCTATTACTGGCTGGGCGGATTCTGGAATGAAACACACTACGTCGACTTCAACCAAGAGCAGTCATTCAATTACACCAACGTATACCTCATCGACATGCAACTCTCCTCCACCTACTATTGCGGCTTCCTATGTGCGGGCAGTCAACATGAATGCCAACAAATCATCATCGACGAAACAGGACACATCCACTTCGCCGCATGGATATGGCTCATGGGGCCTATCGCATAATCCCATCAATCACCAAAATTTTGAATCATCCGCGTAACTACACCAAGAGGATTCAAAACCCTAACTCGCATCGCCATATGCCCATTCGCTGAATGTACCGCAGATTAACCGTTCACCACTAAGTTGCGTCCATATTTTTCTGTTTCATGATAGAGATATTCGAATTTGTCCATATATCCGGGAAAATCAAATTCTTTACGCAAATCGCGGATTATGGGCCAGAGTTTCTCCCAACGTTGGTTCACAACAAAAATTTCATAGACCAGATCAATCTCGATGAGACCTTTCTTTAACAATATTCCAAGGGCTTCGAAAAACGCGGCAACCGAACGGAACGCAACATGCATCGGGTGCTCACTGGGATACGGACCATACTTGTCTTGATACTCCGCCAAATCTTTGACATCAAGCATAATGACTTTGACATCGGCTTCTTGGAATTCTTTTGACATGAACGTAGCATACAACCGCATAATCAGGTCCGTTTTCCGCATCCGGGCTTGATTCCGGTGATCATTGATGTAATAAATCACAGCGCCCACTAAACCAATTGACGCAACAATCATCGACGAGTACGCAACCAACTCAACCTGCACAACCGCCACCTATAGCCTACAATGTACCACCAGTGCATCTTAAATGAATATGGAAACTAACCACTCTTGAACCCGAGTAAAGCCCCATTCAACTCTAGATTGTTATATACCTGAAATGAGTTAATATGCCTGTCACAGGAGAGGAAGATGGCAAAGCTAACTAGACAGCAGGGCAAAAAAGGCATTTCAAAATCCATCCTCAGCCTTCTGACGGTATCAATCGTATTGTTTGGTATGCTACTTGTCGTTGAAATCCCTAATGGTGTCACACGTGCCCAATTTTTCAGCGTCCTTCATGCTATCTCGACGGATCCCCGTTATCAGAAGCTAATCCCGTATGCCCAGCCTCCTCTTGATGATTCGAATTTTACCGGTTATGGCCGATACTATTGGTGGCACGACGGCGCCGTAGACTGGGAACAGATACAGGAATATGTCACAGATATGGTAGGAGTCACATACTTGAATAACAATGCCAGCTGGTGCGAGTACTTTAGTCACGAATCCCGCCCATGGCTAACATTCCACTGGCTCATCTGGTATGAACAATTACCAGGAAGCTACAGCTTTCTCTGCCATCAACCTGACGATAGTTATCCACTTATACCATGGGCTATCCTGTACTTTTACCCTGTAATCATTACAGTTCTCGTCATCACTCTCATAGCCCTTAGCACAAAAATCGCCCAACTCCTCTACAATCGAAAAACACCAACAACAAACACCTGAAACTAATGAAAGTCCAAGACTGGCTCGACACACGAACCGACCACTAATTGATTATTCCTCAAAGTTCTGAGTAATCTCACCGAGGTGATTCAACACCTTAACCCGCATCGCCATATGCCCATTCACAACATGAACTGCACATGACAAGAAGGACGATTAGCCGTATTCATAATGTATTTGAACCATTACAGGTTCTGAGTTATCATGGAAGGGATAGGTTGATGAAAAAGAGGGGTAATAGACGCGCTCGTAACCTTTACTTACAAGCCTTCTTCCTTTGTGGGCTGGGTTGTTTGTTAATCGGAACCGCCATTGGGATTCCTTTCATAAGTTATCCCAGGTGGGATTGCAGCTTTCCTAATTTTCGTAGTTACCGTGTCGAGTATTTTGACGGTGAAGTTTCTAATGCAACACGTTCTGTCTTAGAAGAATACAGTATCCCGGGATTAGAAGCAATTGATATCCGTGAATTCTACACAAATGCTAGCCCAGTAATTTTCGATCTCCAGTTTCGTTCTGAATCACAGGATTTTGATTTTAATATCACCTATTACGATTTTTCCAATGAAACCGCAGAGCCAATTAACTTAAACTTTCAATTTGTGTCAACAAATATCCCCTATTATTATGACCAAGCATCTGTGACTCTTACGATTCAATGGAATAATACCCCAGCATACTTTTCGAGCTGGCTTTTTCTCCGGATTCGTGAACCCCCAATTATGTGTATGCCACCACCTGATTTGAATTGGTATGCCGTTCCACCTTTGTTGTTATTTGGGTTGGTATTTTTGATTATTGGAATCCGGCAATGGCATCAAGCAGCCAAATCTACCCAAGAAATCCATGAAAATTGGTGGCCAATGAAATGAGAAGAAAGATTACCTTAGAAAAGCCTACAAGCAGAGTGAACACTGCGATTATATTATGTTGCTTCGCTTTGCTACTCATTGGGTTTAGTGGGACGTTAATAGAGGGGATACCGGCAGCATATCATTTTCGGACGCAATATCATAACTTGGGACAGGTTGCGGGAGCCGTCACGGATGCGGAACCAAGCTATAATGTCACCCTAGTTAATCTCGGAGATAGTGAAATAATAATTGGAAACTTGAGAACAAATGCTGTTGAAATCACACTTCGAATTTACTGCTTCAATTACTCCCGTGATACACCCCTAGTCTACGAGGAAACTGATCTATTCGAAGCTTATTGCTGGGTGAGTGTCTTCGGAGATGCCACTATCGAAATCGCTCGTGAAGAGGCTGATGCACTTTTTGCTTTTTGGCTGAACATCGGAGAACGAATTCTAGTCATCGCACCCACATTAGCTGTACAATGGGGACCGTTTAACTTCTTGATCTTTGCCCTGGGAATCGTCCTACTCATCCCAAGTCTTTGGCTCCTTCCAAGAAGCCTTCAAAAACTGAAAGACTACACAGAAGAAAAAAGTTGAGAACGGCAGAGCCAACCAATTACCCAATCTAGGAAAGAAACTCCTCGAATTCTAGAACAAATTGAAAGAGAATGTCTACTTACAACCTATTGAAACCAGTTAACCGATGATAAAACTAACTGTGTTTTAATTATTCCTTAAAATTCTGAATCACCAGAGAAACTCCCCCAAGATTATTGAACACTTTAACACGCATCGCCATGCCGATTCAACTCATGCACCCCACAAAAGGGTGTTAAGAACGCTGGCTAAGTTTATTTTAAATATTTTAGTGGAGAATAGTGTGAGTCTGGAGGGTTGAATCGGCTGTGCCTGAATCAGTCCTAAATTATGATGAGAAGCCAATTTTGTCATCTAAGTGCAGAGTTGTGACGACATGTGGTGATGAAATTGATGGAACGCTAATGTTTACTGATCAGGATAGAATTGTCTTTGCAACTTCTCAGGGCTTTTTTTCTAAGAGGTATGAAGCTTCTCATTATTATCATCTATTCTATATCCGTAATGTTAGGTTGGAATCAAAATTTTTACGTGGAAAAATATTGGTAATTGAGTTTGAGAATGAAGTGTACAGGTATGAAGGAGTAAAGAGAGCTAGTAGATGGCGAGAGATCATTATTTCAAGGAAGAAGCTAGCCAAAGCCGGAGAGGCCCGCGTCTTAGAAATTAAAGCCTTATTGACTTCAAAAGAAACTGTTGGGTTTCAAGAAATTGCAGAAATAAATCAGAAATATGATTTTCCGTCTGATTTTGAGGAAGTAAAATTAATCATTATGCTCATGATTAGCGAAGGAGTGGTTCGGGGAGTTATTGATGAGGAGAACCAGTTGTTTATAAATAGAGCAAAGCTGGATCGAGAGAAAATAATTAAGGAATACAAAATTGATTTTGCCGCACTTAAAGCACTGGTAGAAGAAAAAGGGTTGATTCTTAAAGTTCTTGAGTGCCCGAATTGTGGTGGAAAAGTTCAGGCACCGGAGATGGGTAATATTATTCGGTGCGAACATTGTGGAAAAGACATCTATGCTGTGGATGTATTCGAGAAATTCAAAAAAATGTTGTAACTCCATTACTTTCGCTTAAACTTTGGAATAGTGCTATTGACTATAGGTCTGCCATTCAGCTCAAAATTATTTTCAAACGTAAAAGCTTTTAGATAATAAGGATTCAATAGCTGAAGGAGGGATTTCATTGGGTAGTGGTTTCGAACCTTCAAAAGAAATTGACAAAGAATACGCATTAAAGAAAGAAGAAGACACAACGGCTGTCAAACCCCATAAACCCACAGTGGATATGGGATTTGAAACCTACGATGACGAAGTTGTGTTAGGAAAAGCAGAATTTAAGAAAAATCGAAAATTTCTTGGCTTTCTGTTTATCGTCATTGGAATTTGTTTCATCGTTGGAAGTGTATATGCATATCTAGTTGCGCTTCCAATTCTTTCACAACTCCCACTGCTGCTAATACCAGCTGTTGCTTTCATAGTTATAGGACTGCTTCTTTTCTTCTTTTTTGAAGAAATATGGACCTTATTTGTTACAAATTATAGAATTGCTGAAGAATATCTTGGAACTCGAAAACGGGAAGTCCGTGTTGAAGATCATCATTATCGATTTTTTGAATCAACTGAAGTCTATCATAAAACAAAGGAAAAGCAGACGGCTCTTAGAATTCAAAAGAGTTCAGGATCCATGGTTGTTCTGGTGCTTCCAAATGAACTAGTTGGTCATATTATTGATCAGTCGCGGCAGCATCTCTCTAGTGCAAAATGAGGCGATGAGAAGGAGGAGTTTACGATATCTCTTTTAGCGGATAAGAAAGCCGCTTTATTTCCGATTCAAGGTGAAAGTATCAAAGAGGCAGCAGAAAAACGGGGACAAGAACCCTTATTCGATCGAGTGAGTCGGATTTCATATAGTATTGCTGTTCTTTGCGGAATAGTTGGAAGTCTAGCTTTGGGAATAGGGATAAGCTTACTCGTTCCCCTTTACATTTTATCAGGGTCAGGCTTACTGGCTATCGCTGCATTTTGTCTATACATCGTTTGGAAGATTCACTTACGTGGAAAACGTCTTTTGTTATACCGATTAATGGTTACAGACAACAGACTAATTCTCAGTGAGTTAAGTTCTCACCGCAAAGCAGTAAGTCGATTAGTAGGACTTCTGACAGCCTTAGGCTTGCTTAGCTTCTTAATAGGCGCAATTCTTCAAATCATTCCCTGGGGACTCATTATTTTATCAATTGTTCCTCCGTGGCTTATTATTCCAACCAGTTTTTCATATCCGTCATTTTGGATTCTAATTGTAGTAATTCCGATTCTTTTGCTAATCTCCTATTCTTGGCATCGCTTTGCATTCCGTCTTGCAATAATTATAGGCATCATTCTCTGGTTTAGCACGATTATAATTCTGGAGTACATTCTATATGGTAGTTTTTTCATTCTCACACTTTCACCATTCTATCTTTTGGGTGTATTTCAAGCAAACATACTGTTGTTACTATCAATTGGGTACATCGTTAGAGGCTTTCCACTTCCCATTTCACCGCTTCTTATTCTAGGAACTGTGTTCTTTGTTTTACTTGTATTGCTGTTATTTTACGCAAAGGTAACAGAATCTTGGAATGAGAAAGACATTACTTTATCAGCACTTTCCGAAATTGAAGGACACCGAAAAACAACCATTGAACGTGATCCTCAGTATGACCAACGATGGCTGCTCTTGCAATGGTGTTTAATTCTTACAGCAACGAGTTTAGGGATGGTTGCTTACCTCTTTGATATAGTCAGGTCAGGGATTGCACTAGGTTTAGCCTTCGCAGGAACCTTGTGTTTCTTGAAACTGAATATTCGCCAAACACTCGAAAACGAAGTTAGAAAATATTTCTGGATTCAAATAATTCTATTTATTATCTTTGTGATAATCTTTGTTGCAGCGTTTCCCATTCCACCCCAAATTACTCCCCTACCCGCTCTTATTTTAAACGCGATTATTACTTATCGAATTTTTACTGAAGGCGTCGAAAAGCGACATTATGACATTCAGTTTCGATCTCATGGGGGTGCAACAATCGACATCGGTCATATTCCTGAAGAAGCTGAGAATAAATTCATGTCAATTTTAAACAAACTCGATGCAAAAGCCCTTGGCCAACTATTAAGAAATTGTCACATCAGTGGAGGTAAACTTGGGCATGGAGCAGCTGAACAAGAGATGCATTCGTTCACTAGACCTCTACTCGAGCTTGTTGGAGACGCATTTGGTACTACAATTACTGGGTTTGCAATTCTTTTGGTAGGTGTGTTCAGTGTTCTAATTAGTCTTCTACCCATCGTTCTTGCGATGACGATTATTTTGGTCATTGCTGGAGTTATCCTCGTTATTGATTATCTTAGACGATTTCTTGGAATGACGGACCCAGAAGATCAAAAGAAGATGCCCTTTTACCGTATCTACAGGATTCTAGTTATAATTATGAAACTTGTCATAATATTTGGAACCACCTTTTACATAGCCTTACCAATCTATCTTATACTTCCCCCGGGTTTGTTCAAACCACTTGTTCTCTTTGGTTTTCCAATTTTAGTAGCCGTTGTTGTCTACATCGTCTCCAATTTTCTTAAGAAACATTTACCTGGTACAGCTGCTGAAATCTGGGATTCGGGCATCATAAGTTTAGGAAGTCGAACGCTAACTCATGGAAGCTCCAATTTAATCATAGGATTACGAAAACGGGAACAGGATAGAGGTAAGCTAGCACGCGAGTGGCCATGGTTAAAATGGGCTGATGGAACCGCTTACTATCTTCAACAGGCCGACCGAGTAGGACACTCTGCCTTTTGTAACAAAAGACACTTAATGAAAGCCATCACCATAGGTTCAATTCTCATGACAATTGGAGTTCTAATCGCCAAGTATATGACGTTTGATCTCCCCTTCTCCTTTGCTGTTCCATTAACCCTCTTTATCTTCTTCGTAATAATGAGCGTGTACAGCGTCCGACAAATCCAGGAATTTGCAACCGTCAAAATCGGTGTAACAGCCAATAACAATGACCAATGGGACTATCAATACACGCTAAATACAACCCAAGATACTGCAAAGGGTCTAGTCAAAAAACACCGAGAAGCTTACAAAAATGTCTCAGGTTAAACGATTCAACCAATAGTAAACATCGCAAGCAGAATCCAAAATAGCCCCATTTCTTAATGAACATAAAGGCTATTCATCAAAGTTCTGAATCATCTGTGTGATTTCACCAAGATGATTGAACACCTTAACCCGCATCGCCATGTGTCCGTTCACTGCGTGGACCGCACAGGAAAGACACGGATCATAAGCTCGTACCACCATTTCGATGCTGTTCTCTATCTGTTGATCGATTTTGCCGTGTTTGATGTGGCGTTGGGCCATGTTTTTGACGCCTTGGTCCATGCCGCCGTTGTTGCCGACGGTGCTGACGATGAGGTTTACTTTGGTGAGGATGCCGTCGGGGTTGGCGGTGTAGTGGTGGATGAGGGTGCCGCGTGGGGCTTCGATGACGCCGATGCCTTGGCCGCCTTTGATGGTGAATTCGCGGGTGATATCGGTGTCGGTGATGTGGGAGTCGTTGAGGAGTTGGTGGGCTTTTTCGACGGAGTTGAGAATTTCGGTGAGGCGGGCCCAGTGGTAGAGAAAGGTGTGGTTCCAGGGTTTGTCGAATTTGGCTTTGATGGTGTTGTATTCTTCGCGGGCGAGGGGGGTGCTCATGTCGTCGGCGACGTTGATGCGGCCGAGGGGTCCGACGCGGTAGATGCCTTTGGGCCAGCCCCAGGGGCGGTAGAAGGGGAATTTGAGGTAGGAGTAGT